>JBPCNQ010000179.1:0-4555 GCA_051001095.1 Thermoleophilaceae bacterium | reverse complement strand
CGGCTGCTCGAGATCGAGCACTACAAGGAGGACGAGGACGAGTTCACCCGCCGCACGATCGAGCCCTACCAGCTCATGAACGGCACCGAAGGGTGGTACGTGCACGCCTTCGAGCCCGCCAAGGACGCCACCCGCTCCTTCCGGCTGGACCGCATCCGCTCCGCCGAAGTGCTGGACGAGACCTACGAGGTGCGTGAGGGAGTGGAGCCCGACGTGACCGGCTGGCCCACGACCGGAGAGGTACCGACCTCCCAGCGCGCCCGGGTGTGGATCTCCCCGGAGCGGGCCCGCTGGGCCCGTGAGGGCCGATCGGTGGCCGAGGAGCTCAAGGACGGCGCCGTGATCGTGGAGGTGCCCTTCGGGGGCCACGAGTACCTGAGCCGGGAGATCCTCAAGGAGGCCGGCGACGCCGCCGTGCTCGAGCCCGAGGACGCGCGCGAGGCCGTGCTGGCCGCCGCGGAGGCGCTGTCGGGCGCCGTGCGCGGATGATGCCCGCGACGAGGCGTGATGCCGAAGAAGGCCATCAACGCGGAGGGAAGGATGCCTCGCGGAGGTAATCCATGAAGGGCCTGATCCTCTCCGGCGGCAAGGGCACGCGCCTGCGTCCGCTCACCCATACGTCGGCCAAGCAGCTGGTGCCGGTGGCCAACAAGCCGGTCCTGTTCTACGGGATCGAGGCGATGGCGGCGGCGGGGATAACCGAGGTCGGGATCATCGTGGCGCCCGAGACGGGCGGCGAGATTCGGGAGGCGGCCGGGGACGGGTCGGCGTTCGGGGTGTCGATCACCTACATCGACCAGGCCGAGCCGCTGGGGCTGGCCCACGCGGTGTTGACGGCGAAGGAGTTCATCGGCGATTCGCCTTTCGTGATGTACCTGGGTGACAACCTGCTGCGCAACGGGATCACCGCGCTGGTGGAGACCTTTCGCGCCGATGCTCCGGATGCGCTGATCCTGCTGACCCCGGTCCCGGACCCCGAGAACTACGGGGTGGCCGAGCTGATCGACGGGCAGGTGTCGCGGCTGGTGGAGAAGCCGCCCTCGCCGAGCAGCGACCTGGCCCTGGTGGGGGTGTACATGTTCACGCCGGCGATCTTCGCCGCGGCCGAGGCGATCGGGCCCTCCGCCCGCGGCGAGCTGGAGATCACCGACGCGATCCAGCACCTGGTCGACCACGGGGCGCGCGTGGACCCCCACGTCGTACACGGTTGGTGGAAGGACACCGGGCAGGTGGCCGACATGCTCGAGGCCAACCGGCTGATCCTCGACGACGTGGTCGGACGCCAGGACGGTGAGGTGATCGACTCGCGCATCGAGGGCCGGGTGGTGGTCGAGGCCGGCGCCCGGCTTCTACGCGCGACCGTCCGCGGGCCGGCCGTGATCGGCGCGGGGGCCACCATAACCGACGCCTACATCGGCCCCTATACCGCCATCGCCGAGAACGTGACGATCGCCAACGCCGAGCTGGAGCACTCGATCGTGCTCTCGGGCTCGACCGTGCGCGACCTCGACGCCCGCGTCGAAGCCTCCCTGATCGGCAAGAACGCCACCGTCTCCCGGTCGCCCGCCGTACCCAAGGCCCACCGCTTCGTGATCGGCGACAACTCCGAGATCAGCATCCTGTAGCCAGTGGTGCCTCCTGACAGGAGAAAGCACTAGCCGGCACGGGGGCCCCGCGGCGGCGGGGCCTCAGGCACACCGGCGGGCTCTAGTCGTCGGCCACCGAGGCCGACGTGAAGCGCGCGACGCCGTATCGCTGCCCACCGGCCGTGAGCGCCATGCGGGCGGATTCCTCGATCGGGCCCCGGTAGCGTGCCCGCCCCACGTTCTTCCAGACCATCCCCTCGGGGCTGGACTGGAACCGGAACGTGTTGCCCCGGGCGACCATCCGCAGGTGAACGACCTTGGACCTGGGCGCCTTGGCCCTGCCCAGCACGCGGAGCTTGCCCAAGCGGCGCTGCCACACGGTGAGCGCGGCGCGGCTGGTGGACACGCCGATGGCCTCGAACTCGTTGCGGTAGGAGCCCAGGCCGCCCTGCGCCTTGCCACGCAACGAGCCGCGGTCGACCCGCGCGATGGCCGTGTAGTTCTGCGTGGACGTCGGGCGGGTGATCACCCCGGCGTCAAGGCGCGTCTTGCCCTCCTTTGCCCCGCGCAGCCTGAGGCCGTGACCGGTGGCCCTGCCCGGGACGCGCATGTAGGGCCACTCCCAGTGCAGGTTGAGCTTGCCCCGGAAGTTGTCGGTGAAGGCCAGTGAAGCGGCGCCCGGCGAGGGAGCCGGCGGCACGCCGTCCTCACCGACCTTGAGCCAGTTGTCAGGCGAAATCGACGCGGGTTCGCTGAGCATCTGACGCCCTGCGATGTTGCCGTTTCCACTGCGGTAGGCGTGGTAGATGGTGGTGAGCTGGCCGCCCGCGCCGGCGTAGACCGTGCCGTGCCCGGGGCATTGCCACCCGTTGCCGCCCTTCAGGATGGGGTTGCCGGGGAACTTCTCCCACGGTCCCAGCAGTGACTTGGCGCGGGCGACGCCGATCGCGTAGTCGCACCCCTTGGTGCCGCCGAACAGGCCGCCCGAGTAGAGCATGTGGAAGTACTCGCCAGAGCGGACGATGCTGGGCCCCTCGACCACCTTGCCCTCCCACTTGGAGTCGTCCCGGATCAGCTCCTTGGATGGTCCGGAGACGCTCTTGCCGTCCTCGGCCAGCGCCTGGGCGAATATGTGGGTGGGGCGCTTGAACTCGTTGCCGTCGTCCTTGAACAGCAGGTACAGCCTGCCCCCGCCGTCGCGCGTCGGATACGGGTCGATCGACCCCTGCTTTCCGCACCGGATCGGCTTGCCCAGGTCCCGGTAGGGACCGGTGGCCGTGTTGGCGAACGCGACTCCTATGCAGAACCAGGGATCTCCCTTGCGGCGGGAGCGGGCGCTGTAGAAGACGGCGTAGCGGCCGCTTTTCAACTTGAACAGCTCGGGCGCCCAGATGTTGATCTTGGTCCACTTCGGAGGGCTGCGAAACACCGCGCCGCGCAGCTTCCAGCTCCGCTGGTCAGAAGACGTGAAGATGCGCATGGAAGGGGCCCAGCCGTTGGCGGTGGCCACGGCCACGTGCTGGCCGTTGTCGAAGATCGCGGAGGGATCGGGCACGTCCCCGGCCACGATCGGGGCGGGCAGGACGGCCGCGGCACCCACCATTACGCGCGCGAGATGAGCCCTGAACACGTGCGTCACTGTAGCCAGGCCGCCGGGCGGCTGCGCCGCCCTCCTGATAAAGCTGTCGCGGTGAGACTGCTCGTCTGCGGGGCGGGCGGCATGCTGGGACGGGACGTCGTCCGGGCAGCGCTGTTCGCCAACCACGAGGTAACGGCCCTGGACCGCGATGGCCTCGATGTGACCAACGCCCGCTCGGTCAGGCGCGTGATGGACCGCGAGCGCCCGGCCGCGGTGGTCAACTGCGCCGCCTATACCGACGTGGACGGCGCCGAGGCCGACCGCGAAGGTGCCATGCGGCTGAACGCCGAGGCGGCGGAGACCGTGGCGGCAGGGGCCGCCGCCGTGGAGGCTGCCGTGGTCTATCCCTCGACCGACTACGTATTCGACGGGGGCGCCGACCGTCCCTACCTGGAGTCCGACGATCCGTCGCCGATGTCGGTCTATGGAGAGACCAAGCTGGCGGGGGAGATCGACACCGCGGCGGCCAACGCGCGCCACTTCATCGTGCGCACCTCGTGGCTGTTCGGGACCGGGGGGCGCAACTTCGTCGAGACCATGCTCGAGATGGGCGGCCGCGACCGTCAGGTGGTGGTGGTAGGCGACCAGGTCGGCTCTCCCACCTACACCGGCCACCTGGCCGCGGGGCTGGTGCGGATGCTCGACACCGACGCCTATGGCCTGCACCACATGTCAGCGGGCGGCGAGTGCAGCTGGTACGACTTCGCCGCGGCGATCTTCGCCGACGCCGACGTGGATTGCCGCGTGCTGTCCACGACCACGGCCGAGCTCGCGCGCCCGGCTCCCCGGCCGCCGTACTCGGTGCTCGGCACCCAATGGGAGGACGCCATCCACCTCCCCGACTGGCGCACCGGTCTGCGCTCGTACCTGCAGGACAGGCCGTGAGGCTGTTGGTGACGGGTGCGGCGGGATTCATCGGGTCGACGTTCGTGCGCCTGGTGGCCGAAGAGCACGACGTGGTGGTGCTGGACAAGCTGACCTATGCCGGTCGGCGGGAGAACCTTCAGGGCGTGGCTCACACGCTGGTGGAGGGGGCGATCGAGGATCCCGTGGCGGTCAGGGAGGCGATGCAGGGCGCCGATGCGATCGTCAACTTCGCGGCCGAGTCGCACGTGGACCGCTCGATCGCCGGCCAGGACCCGTTCGCGGTCACCCACGTGATCGGAACCGGCACCCTGCTCGACGCCGCCCGCGAACTGGGCGTCTCGCGCTATGTGCAGGTCTCGACCGACGAGGTCTACGGGTCGATCGAGTCGGGGTCGTTTACCGAGGCCTCGCCGCTTGACCCCTCCTCGCCCTACTCGGCCACCAAGGCCGGCGGCGACCTGCT
>JBPCNQ010000178.1:0-4798 GCA_051001095.1 Thermoleophilaceae bacterium | reverse complement strand
CCTTGGTCCCGCGTCGCAGGGATGTCGTCCAGGTCGCGGCGCTCGGGGCCGCGGTGATCATCGCCCTGCAGCTGACGATGACCCACTGGTTCTACCTCTACGTGGTCTGGTTCGCGCCCTTGGCCCTTGTTGCCGTGATGGCTCGGTGGCGGACGGGCCCCGAGCCGGAGGACGGCGACCCAGGCGACGCCCAGGGTCGGGTGCAGCGCCGGGCCGTGACGGCGTGAGGCGGGCGGACGTCAGCGCCGATGACGGGCCGCTCGTCGGTCCCCTGGCGCCCGCGCTGACGCTGCTGGCGATCGGTTGGGGCGTGACGTTCCTCGCCGGCCCCTTCAACGACGAGTCGATCACCGACCTGCCGCTGTACTCGGCCTACGCGAGCCTGTTCCTCGACGGCGCAGCGCCCTTCCGCGACATCGCGTTCGAGTATCCGCCGCTGGCCGCCCCGGTCATCGCCATCTCCGGGCTTGCCGGCGGGATGGATTCCTACCGCGTGGCCTTTGCGGTGCTCACGTTCCTGTTCGGTGGTGATGGTCTGCCTCTGCGGCGAGCTGGCCGGCGCCACCGGGGGAGACCGCTCGCGTGCCATGCTCGCTGCGGCCGGTGCACCGCTGCTGTCCGGGGCGATGATCCGCACCCACTTCGACCTCGTCCCCGTGGTGGTCGTGCTGGTGGCCTACGGCGTCGCGCTCGCGCTGTCGCCGGGGGGCACGCGCGACTCGCTGAGCTACCACATCGAGCGTCCGGTGCAGGTCGAGAGCTCGCCCGCGGTGGTACTGCGGGCGCTCGACTCGCTGGGTGCGGGACAGGCGACGCCTGACGATGGCCATCGTTCCGATGGCCTCGACCATCCCGCATCAGGAGTCGTCACGGCGGTGTTCGCCGCGCTCATGGCCGCCGCCGTCGCCCTCCTGACCCGGGGCGCCGCGCAGTGGCGCAGTGGAGACCCGCCGGGCCCACGCGCGCTGGTGCTGGCCGGCCTGGGCGCCACCGTGGCCTTCGCCCTGTTCGCGAAGGTCCTGTCGCCCCAGTTCCTGATCTGGGTCGTCCCGCTCTTCGCCCTGGCCGTGGCCTGGCGGATGGGAGCCCTGGCGGTCGCCTCGGCCCTGGCGATCGTTCTGACCCTGGTCGAGTTCCCGGCCCACTACGGCGCGGTCGTTGACCGCGAGCCGTGGGCGCTCGCGCTGGTCGCCGGGCGCGACGCGACGCTGGTCGCCGTGGTGGCGCTCGCGCTGCGGACGCTGGGGGCTAGGAAGTGCCCGGCGGCGCCGGCTCCAGGATCTGCCCGATCGCGGTGGCGCGGCCGTCCTCGCCGGCCTCGATCAGCACCGCGTTGATCCACGGGTCCTCGGTCGAGGTGTCGAAGCGCACGTTGGTCATGGTGTAGAAGCGCTTCAGCGCCAGCTCCTTCTTGACCCCGATCACGCCGCCTCGCGGACCGGTCATGCCCACGTCGGTGCAGTAGGCGGTACCCCCCGGAAGCACCCGGGCGTCGGCCGTCGGGACGTGGGTGTGCGTTCCCACGCAGGCGGTCACGCGGCCATCCACGTGCCACCCCATCGCCACCTTCTCGCTCGTGGCTTCGGCGTGCATGTCCACCAGCACGTGGCTCGCCTTGCCGCGCAGGTCGCAGAGCGCGGCGTCCACCTCGGCGAAGGGTGAGCGGGCCGACTCCACGAACAGCGCCCCGGACAGGTTGACCACTCCGAGCGACATCCCGTCGCGCTGCACGACGGTCACGCCGCGCCCGGGGCTGGCGCGCGGGTAGTTGGCCGGGCGCACGATGCGCTCGTCGCCGTCGAGGAACGGGTAGACCTCCGTGTGGCGGTAGGCGTGGTTGCCCAGCGTGATCACGTCGGCGCCGGCGCCGAGGATCTGCCGCGCGGTCCGCTCGGTGATCCCTACCCCGCCCGCCGCGTTCTCACCGTTGACCACCGCGAAGTCGACGGCGTGACGTTCGCGCAGCCCGGGAAGCAGTGCGGCCAGCGTCCGGCGCCCGATGCCGCCGACGACGTCTCCTACGAACAGGATCTTCACCGCGCGAACGCTACCTTCCCGCCGGTGAGCGAGGCGGTTCTCTCGGCCCAGGGGCTGTCCAAGCGCTACGGCGGGCGGGAGGCACTGCGCGCGGTCTCGCTCGACGCCGGACGCGGTGAGCTGGTGGCCGTGATCGGACCCAACGGAGCAGGCAAGACAACGCTGCTCTCGATCCTCGCCGGCATCCAGCGACCCGACTCCGGCAGCGTGAACCGGGGTCCCGGCGAGATCGGCTGGGTGCCCCAGCAGGCGGCGCTCTACGGCAAGCTGACGGTGGCCGAGAACCTGCGGCTGTTCGCGCGGCTGGAGAAGGTCGAGGATCCCGACGCCGAGGTCGAGCGGATGCTGGACCTGACCGGTCTGGCCGCCCGGGCCCACGACCAGGTGTCGGTTCTCTCGGGCGGCAACCGCCAGCGGGTGAACATCGCCATCGGGCTTCTCGGCCGCCAGCCGATCCTACTGCTCGACGAGCCCAGCTCCGCCCTGGACCCGCGCCAGCGCGAGCGGGTGTGGGACTTCGTCCTGAGCCTGGCGGAGGGGGGCACGACCGTCGTGTACTCGACCCACGACATCGCCGAGGCCGAGCGCCACGCCAACCGGGTCATGGTGCTGGCCGACGGCGAGTCGATCTTCACCGGCGCTCCGCACACGTTGCAGGATGCCCTCGTCGAGACCGATGCCCTCGACGAAACCGGCATCCATGCCGGTTTCGTACACGGCGACCGCGGCGCAGGTCGAAAGAGGTTGGGTCAGCGCGACTTCGAGCAGGCCTTCGTGGCCTTTCTCAGGTCGAAGGGCCACTGAGCGTGCGCTGGCTGCTGCTCAAGGACCTGCGCATCCTGCGCCGCTCGCCGATGCTGGTGGCTCTGCTGGTGCTCTACCCGGTGGTGATCGCCACCCTGATCGGCTTCGCCCTCTCGCGCGGGCCGGACAAGCCCCGGGTGGCGCTTGCGAACCTCGTCCCCTCCTCGGCCCAGGAGATCGATCTGGGCGGCAAGCGGATCGACGTCACCCGCCAGGCCGGGCCCCTTTTCCGGGCCATCGATCCGGTTCGCGTCAGGACGCGCGCGGAGGCGGTGAAGAAGGTACGCGACGGCGACGTACTGGGCGCGCTGGTGATCCCCGAGGACACCACCCGCAAGCTGCAGGCCGGCCTCGAGCCGGCCGCCGTCGAGGTCTACTACAACGCCGACGATCCGGTCAAGGCCTCCTTCGTGCGCGACACGATCAAGTCCCAGGTACAGGACGCCAACAACGCGCTCACCAAGGAGTTGTCGCGCGTGGCGGTGCAGTTCCTCGGGCTGATCTCCACCGGCGGGCACTACTCGTTCCTGGGGCGGGACTTCCACGTCCTGGGGCTCCGGCGCTCGGAGCGCATGCTGGAGCAGGCCAAGACGGACCTGCCCCGGGGCTCGCCCGCCCGCGCCCGGATCGATCGGGTGGTTCGCTTCGCGCGCCTGGCGCGCGACAACCTCGACCTCTCCGACGATGTCCTGTCGTCGGTCTCCTCGCCGCTGCGCGTGAAGCAGACACGGCTCGACGGCGGGGCCACGCCGCTCTCCGCGTTCGCCGTGGCGCTCGCGGCGGCGGTGTCGCTCATGTTCATCACGCTGCTGCTGGCCGCCGGCGCCCTGGCGCTGGAGCGGGAGGAGAACGCGTACCTGCGCCTGGTGCGCGGGCTGGTCTCGCGGACGGGCCTGCTGCTGGAGAAGGCCGGGCTGGCCGCCGCATGCTCCACGGTGGTGGTGCTGCTGATGCTCTGCGGCCTCGGCCTGTTCATGGAGCTGGACTGGAGCCGCTTTGGCCTCTGGGCGCTGGCCACCGCGGCCGGCGCTCTGGCCTTCGCCGCGATGGGACTGGCTGTGGGAGCGATGACCCGGGAGGTCCGCGCAGCGTCGCTGCTGTGCGTGATGGCCTCGCTGCCGCTGACCTTCCTCGCCCTGGTGCCCTCCGGATCGGTGTCGCCGGCCCTCTTCGACGTGATCCGTGTGCTCGCGGCCCTCTTTCCCTTCAAGCCGACGCTGGACGCCCTGGACGCGGCGATCAACGGCGGCGGGGGCCTCGCGCCCGCGCTCGCACATCTGGCGGCGCTGTTCGCGGGCTTCGCCGCCCTGAGCCGCCTCGCCCTCAGCCGCTTCGCGTAGGAAGCTCCGTTGACGTTCGACGGGATGGGCATGGATGCTCATCCCGCCCAAGGGCATCGACGGGCCTACACTAAAAGCATGGCCTTCCCAGCGACGCGGATGCGGCGCCTGCGCCGCACGGGCGTGCTGCGGAGCATGGTCTCAGAGACCGAGCTGACCCCTTCCCACCTGGTCCAGCCCTACTTCGTGGAGCTGGGAACCGACAGTCGTACTCCCATCGCGTCGATGCCCGGGGTCGATCGCCTGTCGATCTCCCACCTGGTCGAGGAAGCCGGCCGGGCCCACGAAGCGGGCGTGCCCTCGGTGCTGCTGTTCGGGCTGCCGGCCGAGAAGGACGAGCGCGGCTCCGGGGCCTACGACGACGAGGGCGTGGTCCAGCTCGCCGTGCGGGCACTCAAGGAGGCCCACCCCGACCTCGCGGTCATCACCGACGTGTGCCTGTGCGAGTACACCTCCCACGGCCACTGCGGAGTCGTCCGTGACGACGGCCAGGTCGACAACGACGTCTCGCTGGAGCTGCTGGCCAAGACAGCGATCTCGCACGCGCGTGCGGGAGCCGACGCGGTGGCCCCCAGCGACATGATGGACGGCCGCGTGGGTGCCCTGCGCTCCCAGCT
>JBPCNQ010000177.1:0-9462 GCA_051001095.1 Thermoleophilaceae bacterium | reverse complement strand
TCGTGTGCATCGGCGCCCGCTTCGACGACCGCATCACCGGCAAGCTGTCCGAGTTCGCGCCGCGGGCCAAGTTCATCCACATCGACATCGACCCGGCCGAGATCTCCAAGAACCTCCCGGCCCACATCCCGATCGTCGGCGACGCCAAGAACATCCTGCCCAAGCTCAACGCCGAGTACCGGGCGCTGGACACCGACTCCTCGCGGCTCGACGGCTGGTGGGAGCGCATCCGGGGCTGGCGGGAGAAGCACCCGCTGGGCTATGAGCCCGGCGAGGACGACGAGATCAAGCCCCAGCGGATGATCGAGGCGCTCTACGCGGCCACGGGCGGTCAGGCGGTCGTGACCTCCGACGTGGGTCAGCACCAGATGTGGTGTGCGCAGTACTTCCACTTCGACGCGCCGCGCAACTGGATCAACTCGGGCGGCCTGGGCACGATGGGCTTCGGGCTGCCCAGCGCGATGGGCGCGAAGGTGGCCCGCCCCGGCGACCACGTGATCTGCGTCGCCGGGGACGGCTCGATCATCATGAACATCCAGGAGATGGCCACCTGCGTGACCGAGGAGATCCCGGTCAAGGTGTTCATCATGAACAACGGCTACCTGGGCATGGTCCGCCAGTGGCAGGAGCTGTTCTGGGACCGCCGCTACAGCGCGGTGGAGATGGGGGCGAGCCCGGACTGGGTCAAGCTGGCCGAGGCCTTCGGGGCCAAGGGCATGCTGATCGAGAAGGAGGGCGACCTGGCTTCCGGCATCCGCGAGTGCCTCGACCACGACGGTCCCGTCGTCTGCGACATCCGGGTGACCGCCGAGGAGAACTGCTACCCGATGATCCCCGCGGGCTCCGCGGCCCGGGACATGGTGGGCTGAGGAGTGGGCGAGCCCGGGACCAAGGAGATACTGAACCTCGACGACCTGCAGGCCAACGCGGGCTTTCGCACCGGGCGCAGGCACGTCCTCTCGATCATGGTGGAGAACAGGCCGGGTGTGCTGGCGCGTATCGCCGGCCTGTTCGCCCGCCGCGGGTTCAACATCGACTCGCTGGCCGTGGGCCCGACCGACGACACGTCGATATCGCGGATAACGCTTACCGTGGACGGGGCCAATCACCCGATCGACCAGGTCACAAAGCAGCTGCACAAGCTGGTCAACGTGATCAAGATCCGCGACCTCGAGCCCGCCGAGGCCGTCTCGCGTGAGCTCGCCCTGTTCAAGATCTCCGCCGACGGCGACTCGCGCGGCCAGATCATGGAGTACGCGGACATCTTCCGCGGCCGCGTCGTGGACGTGTCCAAGCGCTCCGTGACCGTTGAGATCTCGGGCGCGGACGACAAGATCGAGGCCTTCGAGGGCATGTGCCGGCCGTTCGGCCTGATCGAGATGGTCAGGACAGGGGAGATCGCGGTGTCGCGTGGCCGCGGGGCGACTTAGCACCTCCGGTGCCGGCGGCCCGCTCGCCCTCAGCGAGTCTGCGCTGGCGCGCCTGGATGCCCGGATCGAGGATGCCGAGCGGCTGGCGCGGCGCCTGGGCGTGCCGGCCTTTGCGTCTGTGACGGTTCCCGTCAGCGCCGGGATCGACCCCTCGGCGACGGTCATGGCCGCCCGCGCCGGGGCTGAGCGATTCTTCTGCATGGAGCAGCCCGGCCACGACGGCTACGCGGTGTGCGGCGTGGGGGAGGCGATCGCGTTGACCCGCTCGGGGTCCGATCGCTTCACCGGTACCGCCGCGGACTGCCGGCGGGTGGCGGCCAGGGTGATCGCCGACGATCCCGCCGGGGACCCCGGGAGGCCGTCGGGAGCCGGTCCGGTGTTCAGCGGCGGCTTTGCCTTCGACCCGCACGGCGGAGCCACGCCCGAGTGGGCGGGCTTCGAGCCGGCACAGCTGGTGCTGCCCGAGCTGTCCATTGCCCGCAAGGGCTCCGAGGCGCGCCTCACCGTGACGGTGGCCGTGCAGCCCGCCGAGGGGGGCGCCGACGACGCCCTGGCGCGGGTCCGGCGGCGCCTGGAGGGGCTGCGGCCCGCCTCCATGCCGTTGCTGGACCCCAGCCCGGTGGCCAGGTCGAGGGTGTCGGGCGCGGCCTCGCCCTCGCACTACGAGGAGGCGGTCCGCCGCGCCGTGAGCCGCATCGCCGCCGGGGACATGCAGAAGGTGGTCCTGGCCCGGGAGGTGCGGGTGCAGACCGGCCACGAGGTCGACCCTGCGCCCGTGCTCGACGCCCTGCGGGCCGGCTTCCCCGACTGCTACTGCTACTGCGCCGGGGGCCCGGGAGGCACGCTGGTGGGCGCGAGTCCGGAGCTGCTGGTCCGCCGCGACGGCGCCCGGGCCCAGACGGTCGCGCTGGCCGGTACCGCCCGCCGCAGCGCCGACCCGGCGGTGGACGACCACTTGGGCGAGCAGCTGCTGCAGAGCGACAAGAACCGCGGCGAGCAGTCCATCGTGGCTCAGAGCATCGAGCGCACGCTGGAGCCCGTGAGCGTCTGGGTGGCCGCGGCCGAGCGGCCGGTGCTGATCAAGGTGCTCAACGTCCAGCACCTGGCCACCCCGATCCGGGCGCAGCTCGCGCGGCCGGTCTCCGCGGTCGAGCTGGCCGGGCGCCTGCATCCGACGCCTGCGGTGGGCGCCGAGCCCCGTCCGGCCGAGGCGATGATCCCGGCCCTGGAGGGTCTGGACCGCGGCTGGTACGCGGGAGCGGTGGGGTGGACCGACCTCTCCGAGGACGGTGAGTTCTGCGTGGCCCTGCGCTGCGCCCTGCTGCGCGGCCGCGTGGCCCACCTCTACGCGGGCTGCGGGATCGTGGCCGACTCGGTGCCGGCCGACGAGCTGGCCGAGAGCGAGGTCAAGCTGCAGGCGCTGTTGCCGCTGCTGGCTTGACCGCTACGGCCAGGAGGTACTCGAGCGACAGCAGCACGCCGTCTTCGCCTCCTTCGTCGTGCTCGGCCACCAGTCGGTCGAGGTCGCTGAGCACGTTCGTCCAGCGCCCGGAGCGCTCGAGGTCGTGCTGCTCGGAGCGCACGTGACCGGCGGTGCGCACCAGGAAGTCGACCGCCTCCCGGCGATCGGCGAAGGCGAGCGGCAGCGAGTGCCGCGAGGCCCGGCGGAGGGAGAGTCCGTGCGGCTCGAGGAGCTCGGCAAGGGCCTCCTTCTCACCCCAGCGGCTCGGTGGCCCTCCTCCTACCGGCGGCGGCGGCAGGTACGGCGCCAGCACGCCGCCCATCGCGGGCATGAAGCCGCCGGGCGTCCACGCCGCGAGCACGAGCCGACCACCGGGCGAGCAGCAGCGCGCGAGCTCCTGGGCCGTCCCCTGCTGATCGGCGGCGTACATCACGCCGAACACCGAGACCACGGCGGTGAAGGCGGCGTCGGGCAGGCCGAGCGCGACGGCGTCGTCCTGGCGCCAGTCGATCTCCAGGGCGTCGGCGCCGGGGCGGTCGCGGGCGATCGCCAGCAGCGCCGGCTCGAAGTCCACGCCGACCACCGAAGCACCGCGCCGGGCGGCGAGAAGCGCCGCGTTGCCGGTGCCGCAGGCAACGTCGAGCACGCGATCGGCGGACGTCACCTCAGCCCGCTCGACTACCAGCTCGGCCGCCCCGGACAGCCGTTCGGCCATCGCCGGGTAGTCGCCGATCCCCCAGGTCGTGACGGCGTCGCCAGAGGTCACGGGCGCACCCGTTCGTACAGCTCGTGGTGCAGGCGCACGCTGTCGGCGCGGTCGGTCCGGACCTCTACGAGGCCCGGCCGCGAGGCAGCCTTGCGGACCTCCTCCGGCGTCGAGGCCGGCCGGTGCTCCATCTCCGCCAGGGCGGCCAGCTTGCCCAGGTCGAGGCCCGTGGGGGTGGCCACGTGGCGCTCGTAGATCGCCCGGTCGGCGTGGGCCGGGAGGGGCAGGAAGTCGAAGATCCCCCCACCCCCGTTGTTGATGCACACCACGGTCAGCTCCAGCCCGGCGCGGCGCGCGGCCAGCAGTCCGCCGACGTCGTGCAGCAGTGCGACCTCACCGATCAGCAGCCACGTGGGAGCGCCGGTGGCCAGGGACGCGCCGGCGGCCGAGGCGACCACGCCGTCGATGCCGTTGGCCCCCCGGTTGGCCAGGAAGCGGATCTCCTTGGGTGTGCGCGGGAAGAAGGCCTCGACCTCGCGAACGGGCATCGACGAGCTGCTCCAGACGATCGCTCCCTCGGGCAGCACATCGGCCAGCGCCGCATAGACCTTGGGCTCGAAGGGGTCGGGCGCCTGGGCCAGTGCGGCCGGTACCAGCCTGTCCGCGGACAGCCAGGAGGCGAGCCACGCCGGGTCGGGGCGCTCGGGGCGCATCTCGATCCCCGTGGCGATGGCATCGCAGGCCGGGGCCGGGGAGGTATGCAGGAGCGTCCCTGCCCGCCGGGTAGGCTCGTGCCAGGCGCCGTGGGGGTCGATCACGACCTGCTCGGACCGGGCCATCCAGGCCCGCAGCGGCTTGGAGGTCGGCGTGTCGCCCACGCGCAGCACCAGCTCGGGCGCGTGGGCGTCCGCGAACTCCGGGGAGCGCAGCAGCACGTCGTAGTGGGCCACCACGTGGCCCAGGTCGTGCGATCCGCAACGCAGACCCGACGCAGGCTCGGCCATGATGGGCCAGCCCGACTCCTCGGCCAGGCGCGCGACCGGCTCGGCCACGTCGTCGGTGGTGGGTCCGCACACGATCACGCCCCGGCGGGCCCCGGCCATCCGCGCCGCCAGGCGTTGGATCTCGTCGCCGTCGGGCGCCTGTGAATGCTGGCGTACCTCTGCCCACGGCGCCCCGTCGGGGCGGCCCTGCCAGTCCGCGGCGGGCAGGTCCTCGGCCACCGGCGCCAGTGGCTCGCGCAGCGGGAGGTTTAGGTGCACGGGACCGGGCCGCCCGCCCGCCGCGGTCCACCACGCCCGGCAGGCCGTGGCGCGCACGTGGGCGTTCCATTCGGGGCCCGGCTCGGAGTTGCCCAGCTCCACGAACCACTTGGCGGCCGATCCGTAGAGCTTGACCTGGTCGATCGACTGGCCGGCACCCACGTCGCGCAGCTCGGGCGAGCGGTCAGCGGTCAGGACGATCACCGGTACCCGCGCCTGCCAGGCCTCGACCACCGCCGGCATCAGGTTGGCCGCTGCGCTGCCCGACGTGCAGGTCACCGCCACCGGGCGCCCCGACGCCTTGGCCATCCCCAGCGCCACGAACCCGGCTGCCCGCTCGTCGATCACCGACACCGCCTCGATCCCTTCCTCGGCCGCCAGCGTCAGCACCAGCGGCGCGTTGCGCGACCCCGGACAGGTGACGGCGTGGGTCATGCCGCAGCGGGCGAGCTCGTCGACGATGGCCTGTACCGGCGCGTAGGTGCGGTTGATGGGCATCATCCGGGGCGAAATGATTCTCGCCGACGGCAATCGCGACTGTCGCGCGCCCGCCCAGGTGGTGCGGGTGGCCGAGGACGTGTCCGGTGACCGCCTGACCGCCCCGGCCAGGCTCTTCGTCGAGGAGGCCCTTGCCGGCTGACCCCGACCCGGCCCTGGTCCTTGTTCCGGGCTTCATGCAGCCGGCCGGCGCATGGCAGGCGGTGGCCGAGCGGCTTCCCAAACGCTATCCCAGCGTGGCGCTCGACCATCGCGGGCAGTCCTTCGAGACCCGGTTGGCCGAGATCGCGGAGGTGGGCCGCAAAGCCGTGCTGTGTGGCTACTCGCTGGGAGGGCGCCTCGCGCTGCACGCCGCCCTGCGTGATCCCGTCGCCTACGCCGGCCTGATCACGATTGGGACATCGGCGGGAATCGAGGTAGCCCAGACACGCGCCGAGCGCGCGCGGACCGACGAGAAGCTGGCCGCCTGGATGGAGACCCAGCCGATCGACTCGATCGTCGACATCTGGGAGCGCCAGCCGCTGTTCGCCGACCAGTCGGACACGCTGGTCGAGGCGCAGCGGCCCGGGCGCCTGGCCCAGGACCCCAGATCGCTCGCGCTGATACTGCGTACGGCGGGGCAGGGCTCCCTCGAGCCCGTATGGCAGCGCCTGCACACGCTCAGCGTGCCGGTGATGGCCCTCGCCGGCGCGCGCGACGAGCCCTATGCGGCCGCCGCGCGCCGGATCGCCCGCTCAGTGCCACGGGGCCGCGCCGAGATAGTCCAGCACGCCGGGCACGCGCCCCAGCTTCAGCAGCCCGACGCCGTTGCGGGGCTGCTAGCGGACTTCCTCGACCAGAACCTCGTCCAGGGCGGCGTCTGAGACCTCGACACCCAGGCCGGGGCCCTGGGGCACGGCCATCACGCCCCGGGAGGGAGCGGGAAGGGCGCGGGCGACCTGGGCGTCGAACAGCTCCAGCGTGGCGAGGCCGCAGGCCAGGCTCAGGTTCTCCGTGGAAGCCAGCTGCAGCGCCGCGGCTATCCCCCAGGGCCCGTCCAGCGTGCTCGACAGCCAGGCCGCCAGGCCGTGGTCGTGGGCGGCGCGCAGGGCGTCGCGTGCGGGGCCGAAGCCGCCGCTGCCCGAGAGCTTGACGTTCACCGCGTCGCAGGCGCCGAGCTTGGCGGCCGCGAGCACATCGTCGACTCCGGCGATCGACTCGTCGGCGGCCACGGGTACGCCGACACGGGGCCGCACGGCGGCTATCTCCTCCAGCGTCGCGCAGGGCTGCTCGACCAGCTCCAGGTCCATGGGGACCAGGGCCTCGATCGCGGCCACGGCCTCCTCCACCGGCCAGGCGGCGTTGGCGTCCACCCGCAACGCCGGCCACGGTCCCACGGCCGCGCGGACGGCGGCCACGCGCTCTACGTCGTCGGCCAGGCCGACCTTCACCTTGAAGCACGAGTAGCCGGCCCTCAGTCCCTCGGCGGCGGCCGCGGCCACCTCCTCCGGAGGTCCTGCTGGAAGGGTCATGTTCACCGGGATGTGGTCGTTGAAGGGCTCTCCCAGCGGTCGCCCGAGGCGGCGGCGCTGGAGGTCGAGCTCAGCCAGCTCCCAGGCGGCGCGGGCCTGGGGCGGGGCGCCCCGGCGCGGCGGGCCCGCGCGCAGGCTGTCGATCACCTCGTCGATGCTCACGCCGTCATAGGCCTCCAGCGGGGCTGCCTCGCCGAACCCGGTCGTGCCGTCGTCGTCCTCGAGCCGGATCACCACGAGCTCGCGCTCGGCCAGCACGCCCTGCGAGGTCACGAACGGCGCTCTCAGCGGAATCGCCAGGCGCAGGACCGAGCGCTTCACGACAGCAGCACGCCCGCGGCGAGCAGCGCGGAGAACACGGCGAGCAGCCGACCGGTGTCGGTTAGGGCGGCGTTGAGCGCCGGGCCGTCGGTGCGGGTTGCCAAAGTGGCGCGCAGCTTCACGGCCAGGGGGAGCGAGAGCAGGCAAAGCAGAGTCCACCACGTGAGACCACCGGCGAGGGGGATGGCTACGCAGGTGAGAAAGGAGACGGTCAGCATCGCGTCGAACAGGCGCCGCGCGCCACCGCGGCCCAGCTTCACGGCGAGCGTGCGCTTACCGGCGCGGCGGTCGGTGTCGATGTCGCGCACGTTGTTCACCACGAGGATCGCCGCCGCCAGGAGCCCAACGGGAACTGAGAGGGCGAATGACTCCCAGGGCAGGTCCTCGGTCTGCACGTAGAACGAGCCGACGACCGCCACCACGCCGAAGAAGACGAACACGAACACCTCGCCCAGGCCGGCATAGCCGTAGGGTCGCGGCCCGACCGTGTAGAGCACGCCGGCCAGGATCGAGGCGGCGCCCACGGCCAGCATCTCGGGGCCGGCGATCACGGTGAGGACCATCCCCGCGACCGTGGCCACGCCAAAGGCGATGTAGGTACCGGCCAGCACGCGCCGCGGCGGCATCAGGCCCCCGGCGGTCACCCGCACCGGGCCCAGCCGGTCCTCGGTGTCGGCCCCGCGGCGGGCGTCGGAGTAGTCGTTTGAGAGGTTGGTGCCGATCTGCAGGAACACGCTGCCCACGAGGGCGGCGACGAACGCCACCGGACCGAAATCGTGAACCGAGACGGCCAGGGCGGTACCCACCAGCACGGGCGCGATCGCGGCCGCCAGCGTGCGTGGCCTGGCGGCCACGATCCAGAGGCGGAAGGGCCCTCGGTCGCGGGCACCGCCCGATCCGCCAGTGGGGTTCAAGGCCGCTTGGGGAACTTGGCGAAGTCCGGCGCGCGCTTCTCGCGGTAGGCGTCGCGGCCCTCCTGGGCCTCTTCGCTGCCGTAGAAGAGCAGGTTGGCGTCGTGGGCCAGCTGCTGGATGCCCGCGAAGCCGTCCTCGGTGGCGTTGAAGCTGGCCTTGAGCAGGCGCAGCGAGAAGGGCGAGAGCTCGAGCATCCGCCGGCACCAGGCCACGGTCTCTGCCTCCAGGTCCTCCAGCGGCACGACCGCGTTCACCAGGCCCATCTCGCGGGCCTCCTCGGCGCCGTACTGGCGGCACAGGAACCAGATCTCCTTGGCCTTCTTGGGCCCCACGAGGCTGGCCAGCAGACCGGCGCCGAAGCCGCCGTCGAACGATCCCACGCGCGGCCCGGTCTGGCCGAACCGCGCGTTGTCGGCGGCGATCGTGAGGTCGCACACCACGTGCAGCACGTGCCCGCCGCCCACCGCGTAGCCGGCCACCATCGCCACCACCGGCTTGGGCAGGCGGCGCATCTGCACGTGCAGGTCGGTCACGTGGAAGCGCCCGACCTGGTCACCCTCGGTCATGTATCCGGTGTCGCCGCGCACCCTCTGGTCGCCGCCGGAGCAGAACGCCAGCGGCCCCTCGCCGGTGAGGATGATCACCCCGATCGAGGTGTCCTCGCGGGCGCGCTCGAGCGCGTCGGAGACCTCGATCAGCGTCTGGGGCCGGAAGGCGTTGCGCACCTCGGGGCGGTCGATGGTGACCTTGGCGATCCCCTCCGCCGTCTCGTAGCGGATGTCCTCGTACTCGCCGGCGACCTGCCAGTCGGTGCCGGGCGCGATCGAGCGACGGCTCTGCTCGGCGGTCCAGGAGATGGTGGCGGCTGCGTCCATCGCGGCCCTACGATAGATGCCCTGGACGAGTGGCTCTCATCGGCGGCGCGGGCGTGGCCCGACCATCCCGCGGTCGAGGCGGACGCCGGGATCCTCACCTACGCGGAGCTCGACGCAGAGGCGACGACCGCGGCCCGGCGCCTGACCGCGCTCGGCGTGGCGGCGGGGGATCGCGTGGCCACCACGCTACCGCCGGGTCTCGAGCTCGCGGCGCTCCTGCACGCGTTGCCTCGCATCGGGGCGGCGCTCGTACCGCTGAACACGCGGCTGCCGGCCGCCGGACAGCGCCGCCAACGCGAGCTGGCAGGGGCCCGGTTGGTGATCGACTCGCCGCTGCTCAACGGCTTCGAGGCGGACATCCCGGTCGGGGGCGACCTCGATCCGGGCGCCGTGCACACGGTGCTGTTCACCTCGGGCACGTCGGGCGAGCCCAAGGCAATCGAGCTGACGGTGGGCAACCACGAGGCGGCGGCCGCCGCCTCG
>JBPCNQ010000176.1:0-3190 GCA_051001095.1 Thermoleophilaceae bacterium | reverse complement strand
ACGAGGTGCTCGTGCATACCGGCCAGCACTACGACGACGAGCTCTCGCGGGTCTTCTTCGAGGAGCTGGACGTGCCCGCACCCGACCGCCAGCTCGACGCCGGCGGAGGGAGCAACACGGAGCAGACGGCCCGCATCCTGGGTCTGCTGGAAGGCGTCCTTCGCGAGGAGCGGCCCGACCTGGCGCTGGTCTACGGGGACACCAACTCGACCCTGGCCTCCGCCTTGGCGGCGTCCCAGGCCCATGTGCCGGTGGCCCACGTCGAGGCGGGCATGCGCTCGTTCGACCGGTCCATGCCCGAGGAGCTGAGCCGCGTGCTGACCGACCACGCCGGCGACCTCCTGCTCTGCTCCACCCAGACGGCGGTGGACAACCTCGCGCGCGAGCACGCGGCCGGCGAGGCGCACCTGGTGGGCGACGTCATGGCCGACGTGTCGCTCGCCTTCGGCCCGATCGCCCTCGAGCGCTCCAGGGCGCTCACCGACCATGGGCTCGAGCCCGGGGGCTATCTGCTGGCCACCGCCCACCGGGCCGGCAACGTGGACGCTCCCGAGCGCCTGGAGCGGCTGGTCGAGCTGCTCGAGGGCCTGCCGCAGCGGTGCGTGCTCCCGCTTCACCCCCGCACCGCCGCGCGCCTCGCGGCCTTCGGCTTGCGGGACCGCCTGGAGCGCGCGCCGAACGTGGACCTGCTGCCGCCGCTGGGCTACCTGGACTTCATGCGCCTGGCGATGGACGCCCGCGCCGTGCTCACCGACTCCGGCGGCGTCCAGAAGGAGGCCTACCTGCTGGGCGTGCCGTGCGTGACCCTGCGCGAGACCACCGAGTGGGTGGAGACGGTGGAGGCGGGCTGGAACGTGCTGGTCGGGCTGGATGCGGCGGCGGCCCTGGCCGCCCTGGACGCTCAGCCGCCGCCCGGCGAGCGGCCCGAGTTCTACGGCGGAGGACGGGCCGCGCAGCGGATCGTCGACGTGATCTCGTCCTACACTGCCCGACCATGAAAGTCGGCGTCATAGGACTCGGATACGTGGGCCTGCCTCTGGCCCTCGCCTTCGCGGAGGAGGGTCACGACGTGGTGGGCGTGGACTCCGACGGGCGCCGGGCCGCAGCCCTGAACCGCGGCGAGAGCTACATCGAAGACGTGTCCGCGGATCGGTTGGCCGCCGTGTCCGAGCGCCTGGCGGCCGGCACGCGCTACGCGGAGCTGGCCGATTGCGACGCGGTGCTGATCGCCGTGCCCACGCCGCTCACCCGCAACCGCGAGCCCGATCTGGGGCCGCTGGTGGCGGCCGGCACCTCGCTCGCGGGTGTGTTGCGTGCCGGGCAGCTGGTCGTGCTCGAGTCAACGACCTATCCCGGCACCACGCGCGAGCGGCTGGCGCCCCTGCTCGAGGAGTCGGGCCTGGCCGCCGGGCACGACTTCAACCTGGCCTTCTCGCCGGAGCGGATCGACCCCGGCCGCACCGACTACACGATGCGCAACACGCCGAAGGTGGTGGGGGGCCTCACGCCGGAGTGCCGCGCCCGCGCGGTGGGCCTCTACAAGCATGTCTGCGACGAGGTGGTGGAGGTCTCGGGGCCCGAGGCGGCCGAGCTGTCCAAGCTGCTGGAGAACGTCTTCAGGTCTGTGAACATCGCGCTGGTCAACGAGCTGGCCATGCTGTGCGAGCGGATGGGCATCGACGTGTGGGAGGTCGTGGAGGCCGCAGCGACCAAGCCCTACGGATTCATGCCCTTCAGCCCCGGCCCCGGGATGGGAGGCCATTGCCTTCCGGTAGATCCGTTCTACCTGGCCTGGAAGGCGCGCGAGTACGGGCAGCCCACGGAGTTCGTGGAGCTGGCGGGCGAGGTCAACCAGCGCATGCCCGAGTTCTGCGTGGAGCTGATCGCCCAGGCCCTGAACGACCACTCCAAGGCGGTGCGGGGCTCGCGGGTGGCCATCCTGGGCGTCTCCTACAAGCCCGGCGTGGGCGACCTGCGCGAGTCCCCGGCGCTGAAGATCATGCGGATGCTGGACGAGCGCGGCGCCGAGCTGGCCTATCACGACGACTTCGTGCCCGAGCTCTCGGCCTTCGAGCTCGACACCGATTCGCTGGACGAGGCGCTGGAGGGCGCGGACTGCGCGGTGATCGTCACCGCCCACCCGGGCCTGGACGTACAGGCCGTGGTGGCCGGCGCGCCCTCGGTGGTCGACCTGCGCGGCGTCACGCGCGGGATCGAGTCGACGCACGTGGTGCGCCTGTGAAGGATCCCGCTACGGTGCCCGCCGGGCCGGCGCCCCGGCTGCGCTCCCCGCCCGAGGCGGTGCGCGTCGGGGTGGTGGGCCTGGGCTACTGGGGCCCCAACCTGGCCCGCAACTTCGACCGGCTGCCCGACGTCGAGCTGGCGTGGATCTGCGACGAGGACGAGGCCGCACGCGGGCGGTTGGCCGAGGGCCTCCCCGAGGCGAAGGCAACCGCCGACCTGGACGACCTCTTGAGCGATCCACAGCTGGACGCGGTGGCCGTGGCCACGCCGGTGCCCACCCACGCGGCCCTGGCCCAGCGCGTGCTGGCCGCGGGCAAGCACTGCTTCGTCGAGAAGCCCTTGGCCCAGTCCGCGCACGACGCCGAGCAGGTGGTCGGGGCGGCCCGACGCGCCGACCGCACGCTAATGGTCGGGCACCTGCTCGAGTACCACCCCGGCCTGGAGATGCTCAACGACCTCGCCTCGGACGGAGAGCTGGGCGACATCCACTACATCTACGGCAACCGCCTGAACCTCGGCAAGCTGCGCGCGGAGGAGAACGCGCTGTGGAGCCTGGGCGCCCACGATGTCTCGGTGCTGCTGCGCCTCGCCGGCGAAGAGCCCTACGAGGTCAGCGCCAAGGGCGAGTGCTACATGCGCCCCGAGGTCGAGGACGTGGTGTTCTGCTTCCTGCGCTTTCCCTCGGGGCTGGCGGCCCACCTGCACCTGTCGTGGCTCGATCCCCACAAGGAGCGCCGCTTCACGGTCGTGGGGTCCAAGAAGATGGCCACCTTCGACGACATGGAGCTGGAGCGCAAGCTCACGATCTACGACAAGGGGTTCGACCAGGACGCCGCCTCCTACGGCGAGTACATCACGCGATCGGGCGACATCTACTCCCCGCGGATTCCCAACGACGAGCCGCTTCGGATCGAGTGCCGCCATTTCGTGGACCGCGTCCGTGACG
>JBPCNQ010000175.1:0-10651 GCA_051001095.1 Thermoleophilaceae bacterium | reverse complement strand
CATCGCCACGCCGTGGCCGGTGGCCGGGGCATCGACGATCGTCAGGTCGTAGGGCCGGTCGCGCTTCCTGCGCCGCTGCAGCTGGGCCAGCTCCCAGATCTTGCCCAGGGTCACCAGCTCGTCGAGGCCGGGGGCGGCAGCGGTCAGGTACTGGAAGATCCTCGAGTTGGTGAGCATCCCGGCCAGCCGGCCGGACCGCAGCTGGTCGCGCAGCCACTCCTCCTTCGCGGACTCCGGGTTGATGGAGAACGCGGACAGGTTCTCGGTCACCGCGGTCTCGGAGAACCCGGCGGGGGCGCTGCCGAAGATGCCGGTGATCCGTTCCTGCTCGGCCACCTCGCACACAACGGTGCGCCGGCCGGCGCGCGCCCCGGCCAGACCCATGGCGGCCGCCAAGGTCGTCTTGCCCACGCCGCCCTTGCCGGTCACATAGACCAGCCTTCGCTCGAGCACGCCGCTCACCGTGGAGACCCTACGCGCGCACGGTGCGTCCGGACCACCTGCCGCCCGGAAGGACTTCACCGCGCTTATGCGAATAGGCAATGCGTAATGCCCAAACCAGCCACACGCACGTCGCGTAGGAGCGCAGCTCGATCGCCGATCGGGCGAGCACCGCACGACTTCATCCTCCGGAGGCACCCGTGACGTCAGAGGCCAAGGTCATCGCCTTCACCAATCAGAAGGGTGGGGTCGCCAAGACCACCACGACCCTGAACCTGGCCGCCGCGTTCGTGGAGGCCGGCCACCGGGCGCTGTGCATCGACCTCGACCCCCAGGGCAACCTCACCATGAGCCAGGGGATCGACCCCGACTCGCTCGAAGTGTCGATGTACGACGTGCTGGTGCACGACATGTCGATCCGTGAGGTGATCCGCAAGCGCGAGGTCGACGTGGCCTGCGCGTCGATCGACCTGGCCGGGGCCGAGATCGCCATGTCCACCAAGATCGGCCGCGAGCGCTCGCTGGAGAAGGCGCTGCGCCCGGTCAAGGAGGACTACGACTTCATCTGCATCGACACTCCGCCCAGCCTCGGGCTGCTCACGATCAACGCCCTGACGGCCGCCGACAAGGTGATCGTCCCCGTGCAGTGCGAGTATCTGTCGATGAGGGGGTTGGTGCAACTGCAGAACACTTTGTCCATGATCCGCGAGAACCTGAATCCCGACGTGGAGATCGAGGGGATCCTGCCTACGCTCGTAGACAGCAGGACGGTGCACGCCAAGGAGGCGATAGAGATCCTGGAGGAGAACTTCGGGGACCGGGTGTTCGCGTCGCGGATCACCAAGACCGTTCGCTTCGCGGAGGCGCCGGTCAAGGGAATGTCGGTGCTCAAGTACGACCCTGACGGCAAGGCGGCCTACGCCTACCGCCAGCTGGCTAAGGAGGTTCTCGGAAATGGCAAGCGGTAAGCGCGCGAGCATGAGGGAGGGGCCCCTGGCCGCGCTCTTCCGGTCCACCGAGGAAGACGAGGCCGCCGAGCCCGCGGAGCGCGAGACCGCCCGTGAGCCCGTGGAGCGCTCGCCCGAGCCGCGCCGCGAGTTCAAGCCCGAGGCCCGGCAGCCCGAGGCCCGGCAGCCCGAGGCACCCCGCCACGAGCCACACCCGGAGCATCACCGGCCCGAGGCCCGCGCTCCTCGCGAGGAGCGCCCGACCTCTCGCTACGAGGGCATACCCACGCCCGAGGAGCGGCTGCGGTCGGTCTTCTCCGCAGACATCCCCGCGAACATCATGGAGCGCGCTGCCGAGCCGCGACGCCCGCTGCCGGAGGAGGTGCACCAGCCGGAATCGCCGCTGCACCGCGAGCCGGTGCTGCGCGTGATCGGCGTCGGCGGAGCCGGCGTGAACGCGGTCGATCGCATGATCGAGGCCCAGGTGGAGGGCGTGGAGTTCATCGCGGTGAACACCGACGTCCAGTCGCTGGAGCAGTCCAGCGCCCCGACGCGCATCCACATCGGCGGCGAGTCCACGCGCGGGCTGGGCGCGGGCGCCGAGCCCGACCTGGGCCGCAAGGCGGCGCTCGAGCAGTACGACGAGCTCAAGGCGCTGCTCAAGGGCGCGGACATGATCTTCATCACGGCCGGCGCCGGTGGCGGCACCGGCACGGGGGCGGCGCCGGTGGTCGCGCGCATCTCCCGGGAGGTCGGGGCCCTTACGGTGGGGATCGTGACCAAGCCCTTCGGCTTCGAGGGCGCGCGGCGCGGCGCTCAGGCCGAACGCGGGATCGAGGAGCTGTCGGGGGAGGTCGACACCCTGATCACCATCCCCAACGCGCGCCTGCTGTCGGTGCTCGACAAGAAGACGTCGATGGTGGACGCCTTCCGCGTGGCCGATGACGTGCTGCGCCAGGGCGTACAGGGCATCTCGGACCTGATCGCCCTGCCGGGGTTGATCAACCTCGACTTCGCCGACGTGCGCACGATCATGCACCAGGCCGGCAACGCCCTGCTGGGGATTGGCATGGGTACCGGAGAGTCTCGGGCGCTTGACGCAGCCACGAGCGCTGTGGAGTCCCCGCTGCTGGAGACCTCGGTGAACGGGGCCCGGTCGATCCTGCTGTCGATCACGGGCGGCAGCGACCTATCCCTGTGGGAGGTCAACGAGGCGGCCAAGGCCGTCGCGGAAGCCGCCCACCCCGACGCCAACATCATCTTCGGCGCCATGGTCGACGAGAAGCTCGAGGACGAGGTGTGGATCACCGTGGTGGCCACGGGCTACGGAGACGCGCCGGCGCCCCGGCGCGAGTCGCGCTCCGCCGCGACGGACGCCGACCACGAGCCGCGGGTCACCCGCGCGGCGCCCCGGCGCGAGCGGGTCACCGCCGGGCTGGACGACCTGGACGTGCCGGAGTTCATGCCGCGACGGTGATCTGGGCAGGACACGATGTCCTGTCCGGCCGAGGGGTCCCGAGGCGCCCGCGGTCAATAGTTTCGCGACCGTGAGGGGCGTCGTCGCAGCAGGCCACCCGCTCACCGCATCGGCCGGGGCCGACGTGCTGCGGGCGGGCGGGAACGCGGTCGATGCCGCCGTGGCCGCGGTGCTCATGTCCTTTGCCGCCGAGTCGCCGCTCACCGGCCCGGGCGCCGGCGGGTTCATGCTGGTCACCTCAACGCAGGGGGAGAGCCACCTGCTCGAATTCTTCGTCGGCGCCCCGGGCTGCGGGCTCGCCGACCCGGCGCCCTCCCCGCTGGTGCCCATCGAGGTCGCGTTCTCCCCCGAGGCGATCCAGATCTTCAACGTCGGCCCCTCCTCCTGCGGCGTCTACGGCACCGCCGCCGGACTCAGCCGAGCGCTCGAGCGCTTCGGCACGGTGGCTCTGGGTGACCTGACCGCCCCCGCCGCCCGGGCCGCCCGCGAAGGTGTCGAGGTCACGCCGATCCAGGAGTACCTGCTGGAGATCCTCGGGCCGATCTTTCGCTCGACCGAGGAGGGCACGGCGCTGTACGAGCCCCACGGGCGCCCGGCGTGCGCGGGGGAGCGCTTGCGGATGCCCGACCTCGCCGACCTGCTCGATCGCGTCGGCGGCGAAGGGCCCGGCTTCCTCCACGAGGGCGACGTGGCCGATGCGGTCAGCGACTGGGTGCTCGAGCGCGGAGGGCTGCTCACCCGCGACGATCTGGCCGCCTACGAGGTCGTGGAGCGAGAGCCCGTCCGGGCGTCCTTCCGCGGGCGCCAGGTGGTCACCAACCCGCCGCCGTCGTCGGGCGGCATCCTGATCGCGGACGCGCTGGAGCTGCTGGCGCGCATCGACCGGCCGGGCGACACCGAGGCCCTGGCCGAGGTGATCGCCTCCACCAACCAGGCGCGCGACCGTGAGTTCCTGCTCGGGCTGGGCGACGAGGGCTACGTCGAGCGCTTTCTGGACCCGGCCAAGCTGGATGCCGTGGCCGGCGAGATCGGGTCGCGGCTGGGCTCGACCACGCACGTGTCGGTGATGGACGCCGACGGTGGCTGCGCCACGGTCACCTGCTCCAACGGCTCCTGCTCGGGGGTGGTGGTTCCCGGGACGGGCGTGCATCTGAACAACATGCTCGGCGAGGAGGACCTGAACCCGGCGGGCTTTCACAACCACGCCCCCGGCGCCCGCGTGCCCAGCATGATGGCGCCGACCGTGGTGCTGCGCGATGGCGTCCCCGAGATCGCGCTGGGCTCGGCCGGCTCCAACCGCATCCGCTCGGCGATCGTGCAGACCGTGGCAGCCGTGGTGGATGGCGGCCTGGACGCCCAGGCCGCCGTTGACTCGCCGCGTCTGCACGTGGAAGGCGCGCTGGTGGACGCCGAGCCCGGAGTGGACCCCAAGGCCCTGAGCGCCCTGCGAGAGCGCGGGTGGGACCTGCGCCAGTGGCGCGAGCGCAACCTGTACTTCGGCGGGGTGCAAGCCGTCGCTCGTACGGCAGAGGGTTCGGTCACCGGCGGCGGCGACCCGCGTCGCGGCGGGGTGGCGCTGCTCGTGGAGTGAGGACTACCGGCCTCGGCTCAGCACGAACTCCATCCACCCGCCCGCGTCACGCTCGGTGAGCGTGTGCCCCTGCTCGTGCGCCCAGGCGGCCAGGTCGATCGCGGCCTCGGGGTCGGTCGCCATCACCAGCAGCTCCTCGCCCCGGGGAAGGGTCTCCATGGCTGTCTTGGCCATGACCAGCGGCATCGGGCACTCCAGCCCACGTGCGTCCGTGGTCTGTTCCGGGCGGGGCAGGGATGTCCCGTTCGGCGGGGGCATCTGTTCCGGGCGGGGCAGGGATGTCCCGTCCGGCGGGGGCATCTAGTGGTGGACCTTGCCGTTGGAGCCGGCCCGCTCCGAGGCCTCCTGCGAGCGCGCCAGGCGCTTCATGGCTGCTGCGCACAGGTCGGTCAGGCGCGCCATGCGGTCATCCTCGGCGCGCAGCTCGAGCAGCTCCTGCTTGTCGGAGAGGTCGAAGGCGATGGTGGCGGCCATTCCGTAGGCGTCCAGCTGTCCGAGGTCGCTTTCGCTGGGACGCGAGTCGGTCACCTGCTCGACCAGGTCGGCGTAGGCGTCCCGCGCTCCCGCGGCGACCTCCTCGTCTTGACCGGCCTCCTGCTCCAGCCACTCGACGTCGCCCGCCGGGTAGGGCATGTCCTCGATCCGTCGCGTCAGCCGAAACGGGCGCGTGCCCTGGACCAGGACGTTCATCCGCCCGTCCTCCATGCGCTCGATCAGCTGCGCCACCTCGGCCGCGCAGCCCACATCGCTAAGGCCGTCCTCGCCGGCCCAGACGATCCCGAACTCCGTCTCCTCCTCCAGGCGCTCCTCGATCATCGTCCGGTAGCGCTCCTCGAAGATGTGCAGGGGCACGACCTCCTCGGGCAGCAGGACCATGCCGAGGGGAAACAGAGGGAAGCGCTCGGAGGACTCGGGCATCTCGCTCTCTAGGCTAGCCAGCGTGCCCGCAAGCGCTACCGCCTCCGAAGAGGCATCCCGGGCCGCCGACGCGGACACCGCCGGCCCCGCCCACGTGGCCACCGTCTCCTTCCTGGCCTCGCGCGCCGTTCCCTCGGGCGGCTTCCTGGTGGCTCTGGCGGGCGGCACGGCCCTGGCCCGGGTAGCCCAGCGTCACGGCTACCGCCAGGGCTACGGGGCGTCGCTGGCGGCCATGCTGGAGACCGTGGCGATAATGGGACCAGCGCGCTTCGGCGTCCCCCTCACCCAAGCCCTCAGCGCGCCGCTGCTCGGCGGAATGCACGCCCGCGAGTGGGGCGTGGCCGCGCAGGTGGCCGTGTGCGGGTTGATCCGTGTGCTCACCAACACGGCAGGGGTTGCCTTCTTCATCTTCGTGATCACGGGCGGGCTCGACGCGTACTCGGGCGCCTACGAGAACCTGGCGGGCCTTTTCGGAATCGAGCTCGGACAGGCCATCACGCTGGCGATCACCGTCGGCTTGCTGGTGTCCTGGACCGTGGCGGGCAGTGTCGCTCAGGTGCTGGTCTACCGCCGCGGGCTCCTGCGCTGGCCCGAGGAGGCGGTGGAGGGCATGCCCCCGCCCGAGGAGCCCGGTCGCCACACGGGCCGCTTCGACCCGCGTGCGGCCACGGTGGCCGCTGCCATCGCCTTCGTGCTGCTGCTGTCGAGCACCCGGTGGTCGCTGGTGGGCGCCGTGGTGGTGTGGCTGGCCCTGGCCGCCGCCTTCGCCCGGGCCGACTGGCGCTCGGCCCGGACGGGTTTCGTGATCGCGGCCGTCCTGGCCACCGGCGCCCTGGTGTTCTCGCTGACCGGCGGCCTCGGCGCCGAGGTGGCACTCCAGCGCGCGCTGCGGGCGGGGCTGCTGGTGCTCACCGCCACCTGGCTGCGGGCAGCGGCCGGTGCGGAGGGGCTGCGCGAGGTGTTCCGGCGCACCCTGGGACGGATGCGGCCCCTGCCGGGCGTGGTGGAGGCGATCCGCGTGCTCGACCACATCGGCTCGGAGGGCCACCTAGCCCGCGCCGGGCGCTCTCTGGTGGACCTGGCCGACAAGGCGCCGCTGCGGCCCAAGCCGCTTGTCGATGCGGTGCTGGCCTGGGTGTTCGACCAGGCGGGACGCTTCCGTCCCGCGACGCCACCGGCGGCGCCGGTCATGCGGACGCGGCTGGTGGATGTGGCGCTGGTCGTGGCGGCGGCTTCACCGGGGGTCGTGCTCTTTGCCCTCGCGTAGCGACGCTTCTTCTCCCCCGCACGCAGCGGCGGGCCGGGGCATACGGCGGCGGATAGGCGCCGGGGTCGCGCAGCGGCCTACCCCGGCAATCCTGTTGCGTTGTGTGTGCCATAGCCCCCACAACGCAGCCTTCTGGGGCTCCCCCACCCAGCTGCCGCGAGCGCCGGTCATACAGCGATCCGCCCGCGGCGGCGCCCCTTACCCCGGCGCCCGACCCGACACCAGCAGGTTGTAGAAGATCGCGGGGGGCAGACGGGGCTCCAGCAGGACTCGGTCGAGCGCCTGGAAGGCGAGGTAGCCGCGGTAGGCGTACTGGCGCCATAGCCACGGGACCTCCGATGGCTCGGCTGTGGCCTCCAGCGCCCGGTTGGCCCAGCCGAACATGCTCGCGGCCAGCTCCTCTCCGCGGACGAGCACGCGCGCGAACCCGGCGGCGCCCGCGGCGTCGCGCAGCATGGCGGGGGTGAAGGCCTGCACGTCGACCACCTGCTCGAGCTGGCCCTCCTCGGGACCACGGTGAAAGCCCTCGTGGGTCGCGGGTCCGGCACCCACGAGCGCCCGCCACGCCGGGGCCGCGCGGTAGGCCGCTCGCTTGGGCAAGGCGGCGACGCGGTCGCCGTAGCGGGAGGGCTCGCCGCAGAAGGCGATCGCCCCGCCCGGCTTCAGCACCCGCAGGAACTCCCGGAGCGATCCCTCCAGGTCGGGGAGGTGGTGCAGCACGGCGTGGCCGAAGACAAGGTCGAACGAGTCGTCGAGGAAGGGAAGCGCGGAGGCCTCGCAGCACTCGCTGCGCGCGCCGATTCCCAGCCGCGCGGCACTGGCCTGGAGCGCGCCGATCATCCCCGGTGAGATGTCGGTGGCGGTGTACTCGCCGATCGTGTGGGAGCGGACCAGGTTCAGGCCGAAGTAGCCGGTGCCCGCGCCGACCTCCAGGGCCGCCGGGAAGTGACCGAGGTGGCGCAGGCCGAGCGCCTTTCTGAGCTTGCTCGTGACCTGGGCCCGGCCGGCCCGGCCGTAGTCGATCCCCCACTTGGCGTCGTAGTGCTCCGCGGCCAGATCGTGATAGCGGACGTTGGCGTCGCGTATGAAGTCCGTCTGGACCGGCAGGAAGGCCATCGCGCCGGAGAGCCTAGAGGCACGGCGCGCACCGCACCGAGGCTCAGCGGGCGCAGCGCAACCGGACCGGTGGTCCGGCGCGCACTCCACCGAGGCTCTCCCCTTCAGCTCTTGGCCGACACGGCGTTCTGCAGCTGCTCCTTGGTCATCTTCGACCGGCCCTCGATGTTCAGCTTCTTGGCGTCGTTGTAGAGCTGATCCCGGGTCCGCCCTCCGCCGCCGGTGCCCGAGCGCTTGCCTCCGCGGCGACCCGACGAGATGTCGTCGGTCGATGTCTTGGAGGCGGTCTCGGACTCGTTGTTGCGCGCCTTCTCCTTGTTCACGGTGCGCGCGGCGATCTCCTCGGCGCGTTCGTCCGACCGACCCTGCTCCTTCTCGCTCTTCTTGACCTCTTCGTACTGGCGGGCCCGCATGGTGCCCTTCTTGACTCCGCGTGGTGGCATGGCCCGGCGCTACCCCGGGTGCCCCTCTGAGGGAACCACCCTCTCCCTACACTGCCCGGCCGTGTCCGAGGCCCGCGAATACCTCCAGGCCGACCAGCCCGCAGGCGTGCCGCCCCTGGCGCTCACCGGTGGGCGCACGCTGCCCGACGCGGACGAGGAGAAATACCGGGTTCGGCGCCAACTGGCCGTGCACGAGTGGATAGCCGAGCGAGTGCCCGGCCAGGACGTGGTGGACATGGCCTGTGGCGAGGGCTATGGCACAGGAGTGCTGGCGCGGCGGGCGGCGCGGGTGACCGGGGTGGAGGCCAACCCCGGCGCCTTCGAGCACGCGCGCCTGAAGTACACAGAGCCCGGCGTGCGTTTCGTGCGCGACCTGGTCGGGGTCTACGCCGAGCCGTGCGACGCGGTCGTGTTCCTGCAGACCATCGAGCACTTGACCGAGCCGGCGACGGTGGTCCGGCATTTCAAGGAGATGCTGCGCCCGGGTGGAGCGGCCTACGTCTCCACCCCGAACCTGCTGACGCTGGCCCCCGAGGGCGCGGAGAAGTCCGGCAACCCGTGGCACGTCAAGGAGTACCGCGCCCAGGAGCTCCGCGAGCTGTGCGAGTCGGTCTTCTCCCACGTGCAGCTGCTCGGGCTCTTTCACGCGCGCAAGCTGCGCGCGCACGAGCTGGCCCTCGCCGCCGGGTGGGACGGCCTGCACGCGCGGCTGAAGATCACCAAGCCCTTCTACGAGCGCTTCACGCCGGCCATCGCGGCGAGCGACTTCGCGCTGCGCGAGGATGACCTGGACCGCGCGCTGGACTTCGTCGCGGTGCTGCGATGAGAAGGCGGGCCATGAGCGGCGACCAGCACCGCGGCTCTCTCGCGCTGGTGCTGCACTCGCACATGCCCTACGTCGAGGGCTTCGGCACCTGGCCCTTCGGCGAGGAGTGGCTGTGGGAGGCCACGGCCGCGGTGTACCTGCCGCTCGTCGAGCTGCTGGCCGAGGCGCAGGCGCCGCTGACCCTCGGCATCACCCCGGTCCTCGCCGACCAGCTCGAGCTGTTGCCCACAGCGGCCGGGGACCGGCTGGTGCGGTTCCTGCGCGGGCCCCGGGCCGCAGTCCACGCCGAGGACGCCGAGGGGCTGAGAGCCCACGACGAGGAGGAACTGGCCACAGAGATCGAGCGGGCCTGGAGCGAGTACGAGCGCGCCGCGGACTCGCTGGAGCGCGGGAGCGGCCGGGCTCTGCTCGACAGGATCGCCGCGTTGGGCCGGGCGACCCCGGTCGAGTTGTGGACCTCCTCGGCCACCCACGCGTTGCTGCCGCTGCTGGCCAGCGACGCCGGCCTGCGCCTGCAGCTGGCCACCGGCGTGAGCTCGCACGAGCGCCGCTTTCAGAGCTTCGGCGGCGGAATGTGGCTTCCCGAGTGCGCCTATACGCCGGGGCTCGAGCGCGGGCTGGCCGACGTGGGGGTCAGCGTCACCTGCGTCGACCAGACCGAGGTCAACGGCCTCGGCGGCCTGGACAACCTGGAGCCGGTGCTCACGCCCGCGGGTGTGGTGGCCGTGCCGATCGACTGGCAGACCGTGCAGCTGGTGTGGGACGGGCTGACCGGATATCCGGCGACCGCGTGCTACCGCGACTACCACCGCCGCACCACCCACGACCTGCGCCCGTGGAGCATCGGCGGCCGCCCCTACCGGCCCGCAGAGGCGCGGGCCCAGGCCGCCGAGCACGCCCGCGACTTCGTGGCGCGGGTGATCGCGCGCCTGGACCGCTACGCGAGCGAGCGCGGCCGTCCCGGGTTGGTGTGCTTCGCCCTGGACACCGAGCTGCTCGGCCATTGGTGGTACGAGGGCCAGGTCTGGCTGCGCGAGGTGATAGCCCAGGCCGCCGGGCAGGGGCTGGAGCTGACCACCGTCTCCGAGGGCGTGGGGCGGGTCTCGCCGGTCGAGCGCGAGCTGCAGGCCTCGAGCTGGGGCACCGGCAAGGACTTCTCCACCTGGGACTCGCCCACGGTGGCCGAGGCCGCCTTTGCCGCCCGCAGCGCCGAGCTGGCCACGGTGGCCGCGGCCACCACCGGACACGGGACGCCCGATCCCCTGCGCCACGCCGCGCGCGAGCTGCTGGCCCTGCAATCCAGCGACTGGGCCTTCCAGATCACCCGCCGGCTGGCCGCCGACTACCCCGACCGGCGTCTGGCCGGACACAGAGCCGCGCATGACGCGGCTCTGAAGGCTCTGAGAGACTCCGCGCCCGTGCCGGATCCCGCCCTGCGCAACCTGGCACCCGATCTCGACCTGGCCGCCCTCCTGGCTCCCTGATGCGGGCCCTGATCCTTTCCTGGGAGTACCCGCCGCTGATCGAGGGCGGCCTGGCTCGCCACGTGGGCAAGCTGGCCGAGAACCTGGTGACCCAGGGAACCGAGGTGCACGTGCTCGCCCGCGGCCTCGAGGCCGCGCCGC
>JBPCNQ010000174.1:0-2976 GCA_051001095.1 Thermoleophilaceae bacterium | reverse complement strand
GGGCCGGGGACCAGTTCGGGTCGCCGATGGCCTCGGGGCCGAGGCGCCCGACGGCGGTCGCGTTGAAGACGCCGACCATCACCGGGTCGCCGTTGGACTCGGTCGGCCAAGTCGCCAAGTTGGTCGGGGTCCCGATCCCGACGACGCACTCGACGCTCGGGATCTGCGATGCCGCGAGCAGGGCCAGGTGCGCGCCGGCGCTCTCCCCGTAGACGCAGAGAGGACCGCCCGTCCGGTGGTGGACGAGCTCGTCTCCGATCGCGTTCTTGACCGACCGCAGGCCGCTGGTCCCGAAGTCGTAGTCGATCGAGCCGACGCGGTAGCCGTGCTCGGCGAGCAGGCGGCCGGGGTACTCCAGCAGCGCGGAGGTCTTCCCCGCGTCGGACCCAGCTCAGCCGCCCTGGTGAACCAACCCGAACGGTCGCCGTCGGGTTGGGGGGTTCGAGGACGAGGCTCGGTGTCGCGGCCGCGGCGCTACCGCCGGACGCGGCCAGGGCCGCGGCGGCGAGCGAAGTGCTAGGGGGAGTGCGCGCGCCCGGCACGGGAACATCGACGCGCGGACGGCCGAACTTGAGGGGGCAGCGGGCGACGCCCTTCATCCCGGGTTCCCAGATCGACCTTCGGCTTCGAGATGTAGCCCCCGGCAGCGTCCGGCGGTTCTGGCAGCCTCCGCGACGTCTTGGCCCCCGACTTCTCGCTGCTGCCGACGTGTTGGCCCCCGTTCGCGGGGCGCTCGCGACGCAATGGCCCCCGTTCGGGGTGCTGCGCGACGGCTTGGCCCCCGATCGACCGCCACCGCGACGGGTTGGCCCCCGAGTTCGGCGCGCTCCGGGCCGTCCGCCGCGTCCACGGGGGCCTCAGCCGTGACCAACACCCCCGATCGGGGGCCCCAGCCGTGACCAACCCGCGTCAACGGGGGCCGCAGCCGTGACCAACCGCCAGGAAGCGCAGAAGTCCGTCCGCAGCACCCAGCACGGTGCAGAACCGATGGTCGATTTTGACGACAACCTCCCCCTGCAGCGCTCCTTTGTTGAGCGCAACATCGGCCAGCTCGTCGGCATCTTCCAGCTCGACCGGCTCGAGCTGCACGACCGCACCGAGGTCACCAGCCTGGCCACCGGGAGCATGATGGGCCTGGTCGCCGTCGCCGACGGCGGCAAGCTCTCCGAGACCGCGTTCAACCTCTGGACGATCGCCAGCCAGTGGTTCAACGAGGCCGGCTGCCCCGACTCCAACCGTCTCGACTTCACGCTCGGCGCGATCGCGCGCCGTATGTGGGGCGAGAACGGGCGCTCCGCCGAGCGCCGCAAGCGCATCGCCAACGCCCTGACCGAGCTAATGCGCACCCGCGTGGTCGTCGTCGGCGTCAACCCCTACACGCTCGAGCCCGCCGAGGGCGCCGTCTGGGAGCTGCACCTGCTGGAGGCCGCCGGCATCCAGGCCGAGTGGCACTTGGTCATGGAGGCGGCCCGCAAGGGTGACCGCGACGCGCTCTCAAGCCTCGCCTCGCTCGGGGCCCACCGCGGCGAGCAGCCCGGCGAGGACCGCAGCACCTGGAGCATGGTGCTGCCCAAGTGGCTGGCCGACAGCGTGCGCCGCGATCACGGCGTCGTCCTCGACTACGAGATCCAGCGGGCGCTGCGTGGCTCCGCCAAGCGGATCTGGGTCCAGCTGGAGAGCCACTTCGGCTGGGATCGCCTCGAACTGGCCGCCCGCGAGGACGTCACCGAGCTGCTCGAGCAGCTGGACGCCGCCACTCCGACGCTCTTCGAGGAACTGCTCCCGGCCGCCGAGACCCCGACCGTCGAGCTCGAACGGCTCACCGTGCCGCTGACCGCCGAGACCTACGAGGCCTTCGGGATCACGCACCGCAACCGCAAGCGCGACCTCGAGGCCGCCTGCGCGAGCATCGTGGCCAACGACCGCACCTACCTGCGCGCCGAGGTCCAGAACGTCCCCGGCTCCAAGCGCAACTTCGAGCTGCGCCTCGTGCGCGCCGCCGGCCCCCTGCGCCAGGAGCGCCTGCGCCTAGGCATGGGCGAGCGCATCAAATCTCGGACGGTGCCCGCATGAGCTCCCATCCGCCAGCGTCGACCGTCTCCCGCGGAGGCCTGATCTCGCCGTGATCCCCAACAGCACCGGGGCCGATCCGCCGTGAGACGGACGCCCCAAGAACGCGGAACGCCGGGCGGCCACCCGGCGTCACGCACTTCCCTTCACCTGCGATATGCACTCAGCACGATAGCGGCGCTCCGGACGGAACGCCACCACTCGTGCACGTCCCCGGGCAGGCCGGGATGAGCGAGAGCGGCCCGATCACCGGGCGCATCCCCAACGACTTCGTCGTGCGCCTCGACCAGGCCACGCCGGACTTCGTCGAGCGGATCCTCGCGCGCCGCGTTGCCGCGGCGCTCCAGGGGCGCCAGCCCACCTGGTTCGTCGGCCAGCGCATCCAGCGGCTCTCGCGCGAGCTCGACGACGCCTACACCGTCCCCGAGCTCGAGCGCTCGCTCGACCTGCTCGACTCCGTCGGCTACGGCCGCCCGATCGAGCAACGCACCCGCCGCGACCGCAATCACGGCCACCGCCTCCACGACCGTCTCGACGGCATCGTCGGCCAGCTCCCGCGCGCGCTCGCGCTCCGCTACCCGACCACCGACGACCGTCACGCCAGTGGCCCGCTGGCCGCCACCGACATCTACGGCAGCATCGCCGTCAACCACACTCCGCGCGACGGGCACCTCGGCGTGATCGCCGCCGCCCTGGCCCTCTGGAAGCACCGCGGCGACGGTGCCACCTGCCACGTCGATCTGACCCGCGGCGAACTCGCCTACCTGCTGCGCGGCGCGCGCCGCCCCACGCGCCACTCCGGTGGCGGCGACGTCGAACGGATCGACGGGATCCTCGAGAAACCCTCAAACGAGCAAATCACCAGCCACGTTCGCCCCGGACGCGACGGCAAGCGCAGCCCCCAGC
>JBPCNQ010000173.1:0-4005 GCA_051001095.1 Thermoleophilaceae bacterium | reverse complement strand
CGGTGACGCCGCCATGTTTCGTCTCGCCCGAGGTGGAGCCGTTGATAGAGACGGTGGTCACCGTGGCGCGAGACGTGGAAGCCGAGGGCGGCGACTTCCCGAGCGTCCGCATAGGGGTCGCCTATGGCCCGGCGACCAACCGCGGTGGAGACTGGTTCGGATCCACCGTGAACCTGGCCAGCCGCCTCACCGCTACGTCCAAGCCTGGCCGGATATCCGCTACGGAGGAGGTCCAGGCACTCGCTCCCCGAAGCGGCTGGAAGCGCACGCGGCGAGGCCACCCTACCGCTCGCTCTGCGCTGTTCTCTACCGCCACGGCGCCCCGGGGATGACGCGACGGGCGGGGGTGTCCCTCGGCTCATCTCTACGTTTTGAGCGACCGCATGAACGTCTTCAACGACCCGGACGCGCACACGGCCAACAAGAGGCCCCACTACAACGTCATCCTGATCGTGCTCTCGCTGGCGGGCACGACCTTCGCGATGCTGCAGTCGCTGGTCGTTCCCGCGCTTCCGGAGATCCAGCAATCGCTGCACACCTCCGAGAGCGGCGTGGCCTGGATCCTGACGGCCTACCTCCTGAGCGCCTCGGTGCTCACGCCGATCCTCGGGCGCGTGGGCGACATGGTCGGCAAGGAGCGCGTGCTGGTGGCCGTCCTCGTGGTGCTGGCCCTCGGGTCGCTGGTCTCGGCGCTGGCGCCCTCGCTCGGCGTGATGATCGCCGGGCGGGTGATCCAGGGGGCGGGAGGCGGCATTTTCCCGCTGGCGTTTGGCATCGTCCGGGACGAGTTTCCCCGCGAGCGTGTCGCCGGCGGGATCGGCCTGATCTCCTCGCTGCTGGGGATCGGTGGCGGGCTGGGACTGGTCCTCCCCGGCGTGATAGTCGAGAACCTCTCCTACCACTGGCTGTTCTGGCTGCCGATGCTCGCCGTGCTGGTCACGACGGTGCTGACCGTGCGCTACATCCCCGAGTCACCGGTGAAGACCCCGGGGCACATCAACTGGCGGGCGGCGCTGCTGATGTCGATCGGACTCTCCCTGGTGCTGATCGCCGTCAGCCAGACCTCGAGCTGGGGCTGGGGATCAGCGAGGACGCTGGGGCTGATCGCGGCGGGCAGCGTGGTCCTCGTGCTCTGGGTCCAGACAGAGCTGCGAGCGACCGAGCCGCTCATCGACATGGCGATGATGCGCATCCGGGGCGTGTGGACCACCAACCTCGTCGCGTTCCTGCTCGGTGTCGGGATGTACTCGTCGTTCATCGTGATCCCCCAGTTCGTCGAGACGCCTCAGAGCGCCGGGTACGGCTTTGGCGCCTCGATCACCGCCGCCGGCCTGTTCATGCTGCCGGCGGCCATGGTCCAGCTCATGGTGGGGCCGGCGTCGGGGCGCCTCGAGCGGCGCCTCGGGTCGCGCACCATGCTGCAGGCCGGCACGGTCTCCACCTTCCTCTCCTTCCTCGTCTTCGCCGCCGCGCACGACCAGGGCTGGCACATCTACGCGGCCGCCGCGCTGCTCGGGCTGGGCATCGGGCTGGCGTTCGCCGCCCTGGCCAACCTGATCGTCGAGGCCGTGCGCCAGGAGCAGACCGGGGTGGCGACGGGCATGAACACCGTGCTGCGCACGCTCGGTGGCGCCTTTGGCGGGCAGGTGGCCGCCACGTTCATCGCCAACAGCGTCGGCGCCGGGGGACTACCGACCGAGCAGGGCTACACCCTCGCCTTCGGCATGTGCGCGGGCGCGCTGGCCATCGCCGTGCTCGCGGGGTTCGCCATCCCGCGGCGCGACTCAGGGGTGAGAGCGCCGGTCGCGGCCGAGACGGCGGCAGGGTGACCGGCGGGGGGGCTCATGCGTAGCGGCGGCCGCCTCCGCGACGCGCTGGTGGTGGCTTGGGTGGTGCTGTGGATTGTCGCGGGGCTCGCCGTGGCCGACACGGTGGAAGGGCTGCGTTCGCTCAGTGACACGACGTCGGACACCGGCCGCGCGATCGCACGCTCGGCAGCGACGCTCGAGTCCCTGGGCAACGTGCCGGTCATCGGCGGAGAGATCGACAAGACCGCGCGCGAGGTGCGCGATGCCGGGGAGCAGATCACGCGCCAGGGCGATGACACGCGCAGCGGGATCGAGAGGCTGGCCCTTCTCCTTGGCCTGTCCGTGGCGCTCATCCCCGTCGTGCCAGTGCTTTGGATCTACCTGCCGCCGCGAGTCGCCCGCGGGCGCGAACAGCACGCGCTCGAGCGGCTGCTCGCCACCGGGCGAGACGATCCGGCGTTCGAGAGGCTGCTCGCTCACCGTGCCGCACACAATCTCAGCTACCGCCAACTGCGTCAGGTCTCCAGCGAGCCGTGGCGCGACCTGGACGAGGGCCGCTACGGGGAGCTGGCCCGCGCGGAGCTGCACCGGATGGGACTGCAGGCCAAGGCACTCGACTGAGCTCGGGCCGCCCGGCGCGCAGCCTACGATCCGGCGAATGCGTGACGCGCTCGCAGTGACCAAGCGGACGCTGGTGTCCTTCTACGACGACCAGATGACCCACCACGCCGCGGCGCTCACCTACTACGGCCTGATGTCGCTCTTTCCGACGCTGCTCGTGGCCCTCGCGCTGCTCGGGCTTCTGGGCCAGTACCCGCAAACCTACGACGCGATCATCGGCTACCTGCGGGAGGTGGCGCCACCATCGGTGGTGGCCCCGCTCGACACCTCACTGCGGGGGGCCCTGCAGAACAAGGGCACGGCCGCCTCGACCTTTGCGATCAGCGTGGCCCTCGCGCTCTATGGGACCACGGGTGTGCTGGAGGCCGCACGTCGAGCACTGAACGTGGTCTTCGAGATCGACGCTGGGCGCAGCTTCCTACGGCGCAAGACGGTCGACGTGACGTCCACCTTCGTGCTCTTGGTCCTCGGGGTCGTCAGCGTCGTCCTAGTGTTCGTGGGCGGCCAGTTCGCCGACGACCTGCTCGGCTTCATAGGCCTCGGCTCGACCGCCGCAAAGATCTGGAGCATCGCGCGCTGGCCTGCCGGAGTAGTGGTGGCGATGCTGGCGTTCTCGTTCGTCTACTTCGTCACACCCGACGTGAAGCAGCGCTCATGGCGCTGGGTCACCCCGGGCGCGGTGGCGGGCGTGCTCCTGTGGCTGGTCGCGTCCCTGGGCTTTTCGACCTACATATCGACGGTGGCCGATGTCGCCGCCATCTACGGCACGTTCGCGGCCCCCATCGTGCTCGTGGCGTGGATGTGGCTCTCGAACGTCGCGCTGCTGTTCGGGGCGGAGCTGAACGCCGAGCTCGAGCGCCAGAAGGAGCTGGACGAAGGGGTTCCCGAGGGGCACACCCTCAACCGCCCTGCGAGGGTGGGCTGAGAGCCTCCCGCCGAAGAGGCCGAGCCTGGGCCGAGGGGGCTTCGGGTGTGCCGCTGCTCACCGCGGAATCACCCCAGCAGCGTCCACCACCACCCACGGCCGTCGCGGATCGTCTGAGAGCCGCAGCGTCCAGAGCTGCTGCGTCTTGCTTTGGCGGCGCTTGCTGCCCGCCAGGACCTCGGTGGTGTCGCGGTCCTCGACGTACTGCACCCCGGCGACGTCGAGCTGCAGCCGCACCTCCGGGGACGTGCCAGGAGTGACGGCGACGATCGTCATCGTCTTGACCTCCACCCCACGGATGACCAGGCGATCGTGGCCGGAGGTGGTCGGATACAGCAGCGCTCTGAGCGCCTCCGGTGTGGTCCGCGCGGCGAGCGGCTCGTCCGGTCCGTCGATCGCCTGCACCCAGGCCTCCACGACCGCGCCGACCGCCGTGGCTAGCACGTCGGGAGCAAAGCGCCCGTCGACCAGCGACAAATCCAGTGCGGCGGCGCGCGCGGTGCCGGAGAAGGAGGGCGACAGCAGCTCGCCGACCTGGTCGGTCGGCACGGCGTCGGCTGCGGCGACTTCCATGACCGACTCGGCGCGCAGCCGGGCGCTATCGCCCTCGGGGGCCGCGACCAGCGGGGCGGACAGGTGGTGGGCGCCCTC
>JBPCNQ010000172.1:0-3095 GCA_051001095.1 Thermoleophilaceae bacterium | reverse complement strand
GCCACCGCGATGTCGCTGGCCGCGGCGGCCATGCGCCACGAGCCGGGCGGTCTAGGCCGCGCCCACGTCCTCGAGTCGGAGATGCAGCGGATGCAGGGCGGTCTGGCCGACCTGGACGCGGCACGGGCGGGGGGCCGGGCGGTGCTCGAGCACTCGGCGCTGCCGCTCGAACGGGCCGTTCGCCTGGCCGCGGCCGGCTGGCGTCCGTCCGCGGCCCGTCAGGGACGGCGGGTGAGCCTGCGCTGGGAAGCCGGGGCCGTGGCGGTGAGGGCGGACCGCCGGCGGCTGGCCCAGGTCTTGGGCAATCTGCTGGCCAACGCCGTGGAGCACGGCACGGGCACGGTGCGCCTGCGCGGGCGCCGGCGCGGCTCGGTCGTGGTGCTCGAGGTGTTGGACGAGGGCCCTCGCACGGATGCCTCCAGCGTCGAGCGGGACGGGGGTGGGACCCCCGCCGAGGCCGCTCGGGTGCGGGGTGGGGGCATGGACCTGGGCGAGGCCGTTCGCGCGGCCGGGCAGAGGGGGCGGGGCCTCGGCATCGCGGCCCGGGCGGCCGAGGAGGCAGGCGGCAGCCTCACCGTGGTGCGCACCCCCGAGGGCACGAGCGCCTCTGTCGAGCTTCCCGTGGCCGGGCCATGAGCAAGGGCGCGCGTCGGCGCAGGGCGCTGCTCCTGCTCTCGCTCGCGCTGGCCTGTGGCGGCCTGGCCGCGTCCGAGGTCGGCGGGCGCGTACGCGAGGTGGAGGGCCGAGTTGGGCGCCCGGCTCCGGTGGTGGCCGCGGCCCACGAGTTGAAGGCAGGCAAGAAGATCCGCCGCGGCGATCTGGTCGTCCGGGAGGTGCCTGCGCGCTTTGCCCCTCCAGACGCGCTGGCGGCCGTCGCGGAGGCCGTCGGAGCCACGCCCTCGGCGCCGCTGACGCGCGGCGCCTACCTGACCGCCGCGTCGTTGGGAGGTGGCCAGGCCGACTCGTCCCGGCCCGGCGTGTTGCGCCGCGGCGAACGGGCCGTCGAGATCGACGTGGCCGGCGGCTCGCCGCTGAGCGGCTCCGGTGGGCCTGGCTCTCGCGTCGACGTGGTGGTCTCCACCGAGCCCCGCAACGGCTCGGGCCGGACGTTCCTGGCCCTGGAGAACGTCGAGCTGCTGGGGCTCGGCGGCTCCGGCGGCGGTGGCGCGAGCCCCGCCGGGGCGGGGGCGGGCGGGGCCGACGAGGGCGCCGGGGCGGCGGGCAGGGCGTCGGCCACCGCCACCCTGCGCGTGACGCTTCGCCAAGCGGTCTATCTGACCGCAGCGGAGAACTTCGCGCGTGAGGTGCGCTTGATGCCGCGCCCGGGTGGCGATCGACGGCATGCGGGCCGGTCGGCGGTGAGCGCCGAGGGGCTGTAGGAGAGCCTCGGACGACCCGGCTGTCGCTCCTCTGGCAGGCTGTCCGGCGCGCTCCTACGCCAGTCAGCCGGCCTCCAGCACCTCCACGCCACCTTCGGGCGTCCCCAGCAGCGCCCGCTCGGCCATCCCCAGGAACAGTCCGTGCTCCAGCACCCCGGGCACGCGGCGCAGGTCGCCGTCCAGGGCTTCCAGGTCGAGCTCGGCCCCAAGCGGGCAGTCCAGGATGTAGTGCCCCTCGTCGGTCAGGAAGGGCTCATCGTCGGCCAGCCGCAGCTCGGGATCGGGCAGCGCGCGGGCGAGCCGCCGGCTGGTGTCCGCCCAGGCGAAGCGCGCCACCTCCACCGGCAACCGGAAGCCCTCGCCCAGCCGCTCGACCCGCTTGGACGTCTCGGCGATCACGACGAACCGGCGGGCGGCCGCGATCACGATCTTCTCGCGCAGCAGCGCGCCGCCACCGCCCTTGGTCAGCCTCAGCTCGGGGTCGATCTCATCCGCCCCGTCCAGAGCGAGGTCCAGCTCGACCGACCCGTCCAGCTCGATCACCTCGATGCCGGCCTCCGTCGCGCATACGCGAGTGCGCTCCGAGGCCACCGCGGCACGCAACGCTGCTCCCTCGGGCCAGCGCTCGCCGATCATCTCCATGAGCCGCCATACCGCTCGGCCCGACCCCAGCCCGATCGCCATCCCCGGTTCGATCAGCTCGACCGCGGCAGCGGCGGCGGCCTCGCGTGCGGGGGAGGGGGTGTCGGAGCCCATGGCCGGGCAGCTTCGCACGTCCCGGCGAAGGGCGCCGTGCGTCTGGCGCCGAAGCTCGGGCACATCGGCGGCCTGGGCCCTTCGTCCGAGGCCGAGGCCGGGCCGCCTACGCACGCGCGGGTGCCGGCGACTTCGCGGGCGTCGCTAAGATCTTAGTCTGAGCGCATGAGATTTGCTGATACGGCGATCTGAGGCGCTAGACTCTGCTTACCTTTCGTAAGTCATTCCCTGAGAGAGCGAGCTGACCCTGATGGAAACCCTGCTTCTGGTCCCGGTCGACGACTCCGTCGTCTTCCCCAACATGACGCTCACGCTGGCGATCGACATCGGCGACGAGGAGCGCGTCCTGATCGTGCCGCGCAAGGACGACGAGCTCGCCTCGGTGGGCACGGTCGCCGAGATCGCCAATCGCGTCCGCCTGCCGGGCGGCGCCCACGCCGTGAACCTGAGCGGCCTGCACCGGGGCGTCGCGGGCGCGACCCACACCGACGCGTCGGGCGCCCTGCGCGTAGAGGTCACGCCGCACCCCGACGACGAGCCCCCTGCCGGATCTGGCGAGGACGACAGCTCCGGCGCACCCGCGTACGACGGCAAGACCCGCGACCTGGAGCGCGAGTACCGCGCCGTGGTCGAGGAGCTGCTCGAGCTGCGTGGCGACGACGGCCGGATCGCGGCCTTTTTGCGCTCGGTCTCCGACCCCGGCAGCCTGGCCGACACCGCGGGCTACTCGCCCGACATCTCCTACGAGGAGAAGGTCGCCCTGCTGGAGACCCTGGACGTGACCGAGCGGCTGGAGAAGTCGCTGGAGCTTCAGCGCCAGCGGCTGACCGAGATGCAGGTGCGCAAGCAGATCCGCGAGGACGTCCAGTCGGGCGCCGACAAGCAGCAGCGCGAGTACTTCCTGCGCAAGCAGATGGAGTCGATCCGCAAGGAGCTGGACGAGGACGACGCCTCGGTGGC
>JBPCNQ010000171.1:0-5885 GCA_051001095.1 Thermoleophilaceae bacterium | reverse complement strand
CCCAACTCCCCCGACGTGTACGTGCACCGCATCGGCCGCACCGGCCGCGCCGGCGACAAGGGCCGAGCGATCACCTTCATCACAACCAAGCAGCGCAGCGACCTGGCCGCCATCGAGGAGCACGCCGGCGCCACCATCCCGGAGTGGACTCCCGGCGGGGACGAGCCCACGCCGGTGGCTGTTCCGGTGGCCTCCGCAGCGGTCGAGGCCGAGGCCGAGCCGCAGGCGACCGAGGCGCCGGTGGAGGTCGAGGCAACCGGGGAGGCGCCGGCAGCGGCGCAGGAGCCGAAGATGGAGGCCGGTGGGCCCCAGGCCCCGGCCACGGGCAACGGCCGCAGCCGAGAGCCTCGTCGGCGGCGGCACTCCAAGCCCCGCCGCGAGGACGCCGTCGGCGGCCAGGCCAAGATCTTCCTCGGCGCCGGCAAGAAGCAGGGCTTTCGCCCAGCCGACGTGGTGGGGGCGATCGTCGACCATTCCCACCTCGACGGCGAAGACGTGCGCAACGTGCGCGTGCTCGAGCGCTTCTCCTTCCTCGAGGTTCCGGCCGAGCGGGCGGGGGAAGTGGTGGACAAGGTCAGTGGAAACGAGGTCCGGGGCGTGACGCTCCGGTTGGAGGTGGCCAAGAGATGACTCAGGCGACGCTGCACACCAACCACGGTCCGATCGAGGTGCGGTTCTTCGACGATGACGCCCCCAAGACCGTGGAGAACTTCCGCAAGCTCGCGGGCGACGGCTTCTACGACGGACTGTCCTTCCACCGGGTGATCCGGAAATTCATGATCCAGGGCGGGTGTCCGCAGGGCACCGGCACCGGCGGTCCCGGTTACACGTTCGAGGACGAGTTCAATCAGCACAAGGTCGTCCGCGGGGCGTTGGCCATGGCCAACTCAGGGCCGAACACCAACGGCAGCCAGTTCTTCGTCGTCACCACCGCCGAGGCGCCGTGGCTGGACGGCAAGCACACCGTGTTCGGCGAGGTCAAGTCGGGCATGGACGCGGTCGACTCGATCGAGGAAGTGGAGACCGGATCGGGCGACCGCCCGGAGGAGCCGGTCGTGCTCGAGCGGGTCGAGCTCGCCGAAGGGTGACCACGCCGACGTTCGAGCTGCTGTGGTGGGAGGGGCAGCGTCCAGTGGCGGGCATGATCGTCGCCCCCCTTGGCGCGTGAGGTCAGGCCAGCACGGCGTCGAGGAGGGCGTCGAGGTCCGATGCGTCTTCAAGCACCGCCTCCGCGCCGGTCGCGCGCAGCTCGGCCGAGGCGAAGCTTCCGGTGGCCAGAGCGACGGCGCGCGCCCCGTTGACGTGCGCCGCGTGTACGTCCAGCGGCGTGTCGCCGATCAACACCGTGTCCCGGGCCTCCACGTCGATTCCCCGCAGGCGGGCAGCCTTCTCCCGTGCGACGTCCACCAGCTCCGGCCGGATGCCACTGTCCGAGCCGTAGCCGCCGACCTCCATGTCCACCAGCCGGTCGAGGCCGAACGCGCCGAGCTTGACGTGCGCGTTGGCCTCGATGTTGCCCGTGAGCAGCGACTGGTGGACGTCGTCGCGGCCTCCCAGCGCCTCCAGGGCCCGGGGCACGCCCGGCATCACGCGACCCTCCGCGGCCATCGCGTCGCGGCGCTTCACCAGCGCGGCGTGCAGCGCCTCGAACATGGCGGGCAGGTGCTCCTCGCCGCCGGTGACCCCGTTGCGCTCCAGCAGCTCGAGGCAGATCGCGTGATCGGTGCGGCCCGACATCGGGAGGTCCTCGATGTCGGTTGGCCGTCCGAACACCTGGCCGAAGGCATCGGCGAAGGCCACGCGGCCGTGGCTGCCGGCGTGGATCAGCGTTCCGTCGATGTCCCACAGGAGAAGGCGCACCGAACCTGTATACAGAGGCACGTGCTCGACCGGTTGATGCTCCCGCCCAAGCTGGTGGCCCAGGCCGTCGAAGACCTCCATACCCTGGCGGTGGCGCTGCGGCGCCTCACGGAGCCGGAGGGCGATCTTCACCGCCTGACTGAGTCCGCCGCCAGCCTGCCACGCGTGGAGGACGAGCTGTCGGCTTCCATCTCGCAGCTCCAGGCCGAGGTGCACGAGCTGCGCGAGTGGCTGGCGCCCCTGCACGCCGAGTTGACCGATATGGACGACACCGCCGAGAAGCTGGAGGCAGCGCTGGCAGGGCTGCGCGTGCAGATGACCGGGCTGGGGGAGTCGGTGGACGGCTTCCGGGGCGACTTGCAGGACCTCCGCGAGCGCATCCCGGGGCTGTAGCCGAGTCGCCGGACTCGGGCTCGCCGCTCGGCTTGCTCGCCATCAGCCTCGCCTACTGCCCGGCCAGCGCGATGGAGCGCGCCTTCTCGGCCAGGGCCGGCACGCCCTCGTCGAACAGCCCCAGGTACTCATCGTCGGTTGACCCGGCCAAGAAGCGCTTGTAGTTGCCCTCCATGAACACCGCCGCCTTCCACAGCGCAAGCGCCTGATACCAGCTCAGCGCCGCGACCGACCGGCCGGTGGCCTGCTCGTAGCGCGCCACCAGCTCGTCACGTGTGGGGAAGCCCTCCTTGCGGGTCGCGGCGGACAGGGAGCCGAAGGCCATCTCGTCGGGGTCGCCGGCCTGGGCCCAGGTCACGGTCAGATAGCCCACGTCGGCCAGGGGGTCCCCGATGGTGGCCAGCTCCCAGTCGAACACAGACACCACGCGGGCCGGCGCTTGGTCGGCCACCATCACGTTGCCCAGGCGATAGTCGCCGTGGACGATGGTCGACTCGCCCGAGCCGGGCAGGTTGTCGCCCAGCCACTCCCCGACCTCGGTGACCACGGCCAGCTCACGGGTCTTGTTGTGCTCCCAGAGGCCGTTGAAGCGGCGCAGCTGACGCCCGAGGTAGCCGCTGGGCTTGCCAAAGCCCTCCAGCCCCGCGGCCCTCCAGTCGACCGCGTGGATCTCGGCCAGCGCGTCCACCAGCTCCTCGCCGATCCGCCCGCGCTCCTGCGGGCTGTCCAGCGTGACCGGCACCTCGCTGGTGATCACCGACCCGTGCACCTCCTCCATCACGTAGAAGGGCACGCCGCCCAGCAGGCTCTCGTCCTCGCAGGTGGCCAGCACCCGTGGCGCGCGGGCAGGGGTGGGCTCCAGGGCCGCCAGCAGGCGCGCCTCGCGCAACACGTCGTGGGCCGAGGGGGGAAGCGGCGGACGCGGGGGGCGCCTGAGGACGAAGCGATCATGGCCCCGGCGAATCAGGTAGGTGACGTTGGAGTGGCCCTCGCCGATGCGCTCGGCCTCGATTCCTCCGGCGCCGAGGGCGTGCTCGTCCATGAAGACGGCCAGCGGCTCGCGGACGATCAGCGGCGGCTGCTCTGCCTCGGCCGCCTGCTCGGGCGTGTCGACGACATCCATGCCGCCGCTGATCCTTCCAGAACCCGGGGGACCCGGTCCCGGGCGGCCCGGGCGAAGCTCCGCGTCAGTTGATCCGGTCGACGTGGTCGATATTGGCCACGTCGGCCTCTTCCTCGCTGGGGGTCCCCGCGAACCATGAGCTGAGGATCTCCTCCAGCACGGGCTGGCTGGTGGCGCGCAGCGACAGGGCGAGCACGTTGGCGTCGTTGAACATCCGCGCACCGGCTGCGGTGTTCTCGTCCCAGCACAGCGCCGCGCGCACCCCCGGGACCTTGTTGGCGGCGATCGCGGCGCCGGTTCCCGTCCAGCAGCACACGATGCCCTGGTCCGCCCGGCCCTCGGCCACGTCGCGGGCAGCCGCCTCGCTCGCCCAGGCCCAGTCGTCGCGTTCGCCGTCGCGGAGCGCCCCGTGCAGCAGCGGCTCGTGACCCTGGTCGCGGAGGCTCTGGACCAGCGCGTCGGCTACCCCGGTGCGCTCGTCTGCCGCTACGGCGATCCGCACGTCAGCGGTCCAAGGCCGAGCGGGGGGCGAGTTGGCGAGTGGGCACGCGAGGATGCTACCCACCACCGGCCCCGGGTTGCGTAGCTTTGGGGCATGCCGGAGCTGCCCGAGGTCGAGATCACCGCCCGGCGCCTGAACGCCGCCGTGGCCGGCGCGCGCGTGGAGTCGGCGCTGGCGCCGGGGATGGTGACCATGAAGACCTTCGACCCCCCGCTCGACGTGCTGGCCGGCCGGGAGGTCGGCGCCGTCCGGCGCCGGGGCAAGATGTTCGTGGTCGAGCTCGGCGACCTGTCGCTGCTGATCCACCTGATGTCGGCGGGACGGCTCCAGGTGTGGGACAAGCGCGCCTCGCTGCGCGACCGCGCCTCCCGGCTGCTGCTCCGCCTGGAGGGCGGTGGCGAGCTGCGCCTGCGTGAGTTCGGCACCCAGCAGAGGGCGTGGGCAAAGTTGCTGCCCACGCACGCCGTGGAGGCCGACGACGCGGTGGCCACGCTGGGGCCCGATGCCTGGCCAGAGTTGGGCGCGCGGGAGTTCGCCGAGCTGATCGACCAGCCTCATCACCTCCACCCCCTTCTGCGCGATCAGCGCACGATCGCGGGGATCGGGCGCTCCTGGGTCGACGAGATCCTTTGGACCGCCTGCCTGTCGCCGTTTCGCAAGGCCTCCGAGCTCTTGGATGAAGAGGCCGGGCGGCTGCGGGTGGTCGCGGCCGAACGGTTGGGGGAGGCGATAGGGCACTACGAGCAGGTGATCGGCGCCACCGTGCCCGACAAGCTGCCCATGCCGCTGCAGGTGCACCGCCGGGGAGGCGAGGCGTGTCCCCGGTGCGACACCAAGATCGAGGCGATCCACTTCAAGGACTACGTGATGTGCTACTGCCCGACCGACCAGACGGGCGGCCGTGTGCTCAAGGACCGACGGCTGTCGAGACTGCTGAAGTAGACCCCAGGCAGTAGACCCCAGGCAGTAGACGCCAGACTCGATCGGCATCCATGCCGATCGAGTAAACGGCGGCCCCTTCTCCGTGGCCGCGCGAAAAAGGAGACCCATGATCGAGACTGGCGAGACGGCGCCCGACTTCACGCTCGGCGACCAGGACGGCAAGCAGGTCAGCCTGGGCGACTACGCGGGCCAGACCGTCGTCCTCTACTTCTACCCCAAGGCCGACACGCCCGGCTGCACCACCCAGGCGTGCGGCATCCGCGACCGCGGGGACGAGTACGAGCAGGCCGGCGCGACGGTGATCGGGGTCTCGCCGGACGAGCCTTCCGCGCTGCGCAAGTTCGCCGACAAGTACCGCCTGGACTACACGCTGCTGGGCGATCCCGACCACTCCGTGGCCGAGGCCTACGGCGTCTGGATGGAGAAGCGCAACTACGGCAAGACCTACATGGGCGTCCAGCGGGCGACCTTCATCATCGACGCCAGAGGCACGGTGGCCCACGTCATCCCCAAGGCGTCGCCGAAGACCCACGACGACGAGGTGCTGGCGGCCCTGGGCGCGACGGCCTGAGGCTGTACCGGCTCAGTCGCGGTTGGCTTCCGCCAGCGCTTCCGCGTCCTCTTGGTCCCGCGGGCGCTGCGAGGCCCGCTTCATAACCAGCAGCGCGTCCAGAGAGCACACGCGGATCGTCACGTCGCCGAGCTCGATCGACACGGCGTCCGCCCGGAGGTCGGCGTAGCGGGGGACCTGGGGTAGGCCCTGAAGAACGTCCACCGGTGCGAGCTCGGTGGATACCAGGGTCCGGTCGCCCGCGGCGAGGAACGTGCGGATCGCGCCGGCGGTGAGGGTCCGGTCACCCACCTCCACCTTCCCGTCCAACCCCTCCAGCAGGGTGGCCAGCCGCTCGAGGTTGCCGGGCTCGGGGTCGGGAACCATGTCGAGGTCGCGAGTTCCACGCAGATACCCCCAGGCGTTGACCGCGAGCCCTCCCACCACCACGTAGTCGACGTCGGCCGCGGCGAGTCGCTCGATCAGCTCGCGCAGGCGCAGCGGTGTCATCGGAC
>JBPCNQ010000170.1:0-3250 GCA_051001095.1 Thermoleophilaceae bacterium | reverse complement strand
ACCCGTCCCTCCCCCCTTGTGTGGACGGCCGACCACCGGCCCTCGGTGGGGCTGCCGGGGTCGAAGATCTGGAACCCCTCGTCCTCCTCATAAAGCGGGATGTGGGAGTGGCCGAACACGACGGCGCCGACGTCCGGGAAGCGGCGGCGCATGCGCTGCAGGCGCCCCTTGGCCGGTCCGGCGTCGTGGACCATGCCGATCCGCGTGCCCTGTGCATCCACCGTGCGTTCGATCGGGAGCTCTCGGCGCAGCTCCTCGTCGTCGACGTTGCCCTGCACGGCCAGGAGCGGCGGCCCGATCAGCTCGAGCTCGGCCAGCGTGGTCGCGCTCATCACGTCGCCCGCGTGCAGGATCAGGTCGGCGGCGCCCAGCCGGGCCACGCAGTCCTCGGGCAGGCGGCGCGGGCCGCGCGGCATGTGGGTGTCGGAGATCACGGCGATCAGCATCGCGGCCCCGTTCTACACTGCCTACTCCCGCGCCCGTAGCTCAGTGGATAGAGCGCCGCCCTCCGGAGGCGGAAGTCGCAAGTTCGAATCTTGCCGGGCGCGCTCCAGGAACGGTCGGGCGTCGCGGCGGCTCAGCCGGCGCGGTCGGTCAGCGGCCCCGGCGCCGGGGGCCGCTCGGAGCGCACGGCCGGCTGCCGGCCCTTGCGCTGCGGGCGCTTGACCTTGACCTGCTCGGCCACGTAGTAGGAGCCCACCACGAAGCCGCCGGCCAGCACCTGGGCTGCGAGCGTCTCCCAGTAGGAGTACATCTCGAACCACGAGCCCAGCCAGCCGGGCAGCGTGAACGGCGTCGCGTGACGGGGCAGCCAGCCCAGGTCCTGGAAGGTCAGGGCCGTGCCGCCGACCATCACCACCAGCACCACGCCCACCAGCACTCCGGTGAGCACGAGCATGCGGCGGTAGGGCAGCTTGTGGTGCAGCCAGAAGGTGATCGCGCCCACGAGCGCCGTGCCCGCGAGCCCGATGCCCACGCCCTCCAGCACGGTGGCCGTACCCGCCTGCAGCTGGAGGGTCTGCAGGAAGAGCACGACCTCGAAGCCCTCGCGGTACACGCTGGTGAAGCCGAGCGCCACGAGCCCCAGCGTGGCGGCGGCGCCGCTGCGCGCGAGCACCCGGCGGCGCTGGCGGTGGTGGCGCCCGATCCACCCGGACCAGTAGACCTTGTGCACGAACAAGTTGAGCACGACCAGCAGGACCACGATGGCCAAGAAGCCGGTGATCGCCTCCAGCTTGGGTCCGAGCGAGGACGCCGCGTCCAGAGCGGCCTGGGCGATGAACCAGGTCACGACCGCTGCCCCGAAGGCGCAGGCCGCGCCCACCACCACGGGGCGCCGCCTCGCCTTGTCCGCGCCCATCATGCTCGCGGTGACCGCGGCAAAGATCAGCACCGCCTCCAACCCCTCGCGGAACACGATGATGGCCGAGTCAAAGACGACCGTGGTGTGGCTCCCGGCCCCCCCTGCCTCGGTAGGATCCATCGGCCCGGTGCTGGCCGTGGCCATCAGGTAGATGAGCCCGGCGACAACGCCCAGGCCGGCCACCCACCAGGCAAGCCGGGGTGAAGGTGCACGGAGCGGGGGGAGAGCACGCACTGGTTAGGGCACCCTAACACGATATGCCGGTACGGCACAAGGGACCGATCGGCCGGCGGGCGCTCAGCTCAGGAGCTCTGTGTACAGGTCGAGGTAAGCCTCGGTGGTCCGCTCGATGGAGAAGTCCTCGGCCCGCTCGCGGCAGGCCCGGCGGATCCCGGGATCTTCGGCGAGCTCCAGGGCCTCGAGCAGCGATCGCGCCAGGGCGCGCTCGTCGTCGCCCTCGAAGAGCCGCCCGATGTCCGCCCGGTCGACCACCTCGCGCATTCCATCTCGATTGCTGGCCACCACCGGCGTCCCACACGCCAACGCCTCGACGAGCACCAATCCGAAGGCCTCACCCAGTGATGGCAACGCGGAGACCCACGACCTGCTGTAGGTCTTCGCCAGAGTCCCACGGTCGTCCACGTCCACGAACTCCACCCCCGGCGCCTCGAAGCCGGCCGGCTCGACCCCGGACGCGGGCCGCGACAGCAGAAGGCGGGCGCTGGGGCGCTCGTGACGCACGATGGCAAATGCTCGCACCAGCAGCGCTACCCGCTTGCGCGGCTCGGTCACCGCCGCGCCGCAGAACACGGTCGGTTGGGGGTAACGCTCGTCGCCCGGCACGAAGGCCCGCAGATCCACGCCCGGATAGATCACTCTGGTCTCGACGCCGAACTGCCGCCAGAACGCCTCCGCCGCGGCTTGGCTGAGGGCGATCGTGGCGTCGCTGCCGGCCACGGCCCGCCGCGCGAGCGTCGCGCGCAGCCGCGGGCCCACGCGATCGGGGATGCCCATGAAGCTGAGCACCGTCGGGCGTCCGGTGGCCCGCCCCCAGCGCACGGCGGCCAGGGCATCGGTCGTGAAGACGGCGTGGGCCACGTCGGCATCGCCCCACCGCAGCACAGCCTCCGAGAGGGGCCAATGCGTCAGGTAGGACTCGAACCCCCTGGACTCGAGCCAGCCCATCGGCGGGCGCCACACGCGGGTCACCGGCAGTCCGTCTTCGATGGAGGCGCGGGGCCGACCGGCGTGGCTCGTGATCAGGCGTGGCCGGTGCCCGCGCGCCAGGAGGCCATCCGCCAGATCGCGCACGAAGCGCTCCGAGCCGCGCCGCACCTCGGGCCAGAACGCGGGAGACAGCAGGTCGACGCGAATGGGATCCCCCGGCGCGGCGCCCCCCGAACCGCTCACGCCAGACGCCGCCGGTACCACTCCCACGTGCGCATGAGTCCCTCGTCGAGGCCTACCTTGGGTCGCCATCCCAGCTCCCGCTCGATCTCCGACGCGTCCAGGTACTGGCGATCGATCTCGCCGCGTGGCACCCCCTCGCCGCGCACCTCGGACTCCGCGTCCACCCCCGACGCTGCGACCAGCCGGTTCACCACCTCCCTGACCGGGTGCGGCTCCCCCCAGCCCGCGTTCCAGGCGCAGCCCGCACGTTGCGCCGAGAAGAGCGGGGCGGCCACCGTCAGGTAGACGTCGATCGCATCGTCCACGCACAGACAGTCACGCTCGGGTGAACCATACGAGCGTATGACCGGGGGGGTTCCATCCATCAGGGCTCGTGCGGTGCCGGGGATCAGGCGCGACCAGTTGAGGTCCCCCCCGCCGTACACGTTCGCGATCCGCGTGACCGCCACGGGCAGACCCCACATGGCCGCGTAGGAG
>JBPCNQ010000169.1:0-7600 GCA_051001095.1 Thermoleophilaceae bacterium | reverse complement strand
CTCCTCGAGCCCCACCACGTCGCCAACCGCCACCGCCCGCCGCCCGGCGCGCAGGCGCTTCGCCATCTCGGGATCGGAGAGGATCTCCATGCTTTCACTCATGGCCTCTAGCTGCTGGGGCGTGCCGCGGGGGGCTCCCTCGTCTCGGGCGCCTCCCGGGTTGCGCAGAGCTGCGAGACGGGCCCTGACGTCAGCAGGGAGGGAGGGCGGCTTGGCGATCACCGAATGCTCGCACACCGTCGCGATCAGACTCCCAGCCGTTTGCCCTCAGATAGGGGCGAGGTCGTCGCCGTCTGCCCTGGCCAGGAGGCTGTCCATGTCGATCCCCGAGCGCTCGGACAGATCCCGAAGCCGGTCGCCCGCCGTTGGATCGCCCGCGAACGGTCAAGGCTTGCAGAGGCTCGCCTCGCACCGCGGGGGTTGACAGCGAGCGCACGGCAGCGATATTGGGCACATCCCCTCTGATCACCACCCGCCGGCCAGCGTCCCAGATCCGGGAACGCCCCGAACGCGAGCCGAGCTCGCGCGGCTCGCGATTGCCCTGAGCCTGGTCGTGCTGGTGCTGGCGAGCCTGGCCCCAAGCGCGCACCCAAGGCGGTCTCATCCCGGCGAGCCGCCTCCCCGCCTCGGTCTTTTCCAAGCGTGGAACTCGGGGGCCGCTCGAAGCGATGGCCCCCGACTCGGGTCGTCGCTCTCCTTGCCCGGACAGGTGTGCAGAGCGTTTCTGTGCGCTGAACGGGGACGCCCCTTCGCCGGTGGCCCGCCGGGATACCCGACCCGCTGCGCCCAGCGTGGCTTGGGCTTGCGGGCACATGGCCCCGCTCGCGGCCGGCGTATCGCCCTGACCCTCGACGACGGGCCCGGGGGCTACACGGCGGCGATCCTGCGCACCCTCAAGCGACTGCGGGCGAGAGCGACGTTCTTCGTGATCGGCAGCCAGGTCGCCGAGCGGGCGGCCCTTCTCCGGCGCGAGCTGCGGCAGGGCAGCGAGATCGGTAACCACACCTGGAGCCACACGGTCCAGTCGCCGCGCCGCCAGCTGCGCGCCACAAGCGCCGTGATCCGGCGGGCGACCGGGTTTGAGCCGTGCCTGTCGCGTCCTCCCTACGGGGACGCGCGGCCAAGCTTCGTCGCCGCGGCCCGCCGGCTTGGCATGAGCACCGTCGAGTGGGATGTCGATCCGCGCGACTGGACCGCCCCCGGCGCGACCGCGATTGTCAAGCGCGTCATGGCGGGGGCGCATCCCGGCGCGATCGTTGTGATGCACGACGGCGGCGGGCCTCGAGGAGGGACCCTGACCGCGCTCCCACGGATCATCCGCGGGCTTCGGCGACGCGGGTATCGGCTGGTCACCGTGAGCGAGCTGCTAGGCGGCCGCCCCCAACTGGACCCACCATTGCTGCACCACCGACCAAGGGTGCGAGCAAGCGGTCACGCTGGGCGCGGTCGAGGTCACGGCGGTCGCTGATTGGCTCGGCTCATGGAGCACGTACGCTCGCGTAGCCCCCAGGACGTCATCGGCGCGACCGTGCGCACTCCTCGTCGGGCGAACGAGGTCATGGCGCGGCTCCGCTATCGCTCTGCGCCGAATGGAGTCGCGAGCACCCGCCGCGCGGAGCGTTCTTCTGAGCGCAACCCGGAGGCGCCGCTTCAGCCCTTCTCGATCAGCTCGATCCGGTAGCCGTCGGGGTCCCTGACGAAGCACAGCCGCGATCCGCCCTCGCGCACCGAATAGGGCGGCTTCTCGGGCTCGATCCCCTGCCCCGCCAGAACCTCCAGCGTGTCGTCGAGGTCATCCACCGTCACGGCGATGTGGTTGTAGCCCGTGCCCATCTCGTAGGAGTCGACCCCGTGGTTGTAGGTCAGCTCGAGCCGGGCTCCGTCGCTGGGCAGGCCCATGAACACGTTGATCGCCTCGTCGCCGATCGGAAAGCGGCCCACCTCCTCGAAGCCCAGCTTCTCGTAGAAGGCGACCGAGTTGTCGATGTCGCCGATGCGGTAGCAGGTGTGGATCAGCTCGCTCACGTGAGTTGAAGATAGCCTCATTCCCGATGGATCCCGCGGCGCTTCGAAACCGGCTGGTCATGGCCACGAGCATGTGGCGCGAGACCACCGATGACCCGCTTCCCAAGATGCCGCCTGGCGATCCGGAGGAGCAGCTAGCGGGCTTCGAGCTGCAGCTGGTCGAGCTGATGTTCGCCGGGGCCACCCCGGCCACGGCACGCAAGGTGGCCGACAAGACGTGGGACCTGGTGCACGACCGCCCGGACGACGACCCCGTCAAGGTGCGGGTGGTCCGGGGGCACGAGGACCTGGCCCGCCTGGCCGCCCAGGGCGATCCCGGGCCCGCGTAGGAGCCCTGGCTCTACGGGATGGGCGCCCCCTACAGCCAGCGGGTGAGGGCCCGGACGCGGGGCTATCCCGGAGGGGCCATGGCCGATGACGTGGCGATCGCCGCGGTGATCGTCGACGGCGAGCTGGACATCACGGTGCGCGATCACGGTCGCGGGCGGGAGAGGACGACCGAGGGCCGCGGACGCGGGCTGATGCTCATGCGCGAGCTGATGGACCGGGTCGAGGTGACCCCCTCCGACGACGGAGCGACCGTGCGCATGTGGCGGCGCCTGAGCGCGCTGGCCGGCGGCCTCGCCTCGTAGCTCATCCAAACGCAAGGCCCGCACGAATGACGGGGTACCGATGATGCTGCTGCTGATCTTCGCTGGCCTGGCCGGGGCCGGTACCGCGCTCTCTCCCTGCGTGCTGCCCGTGCTGCCTGCGCTGCTCTCGGCGGGGGCGACCGGCGGCCGGCGCCGCCCGCTGGGGATCGTGATCGGCCTGGTGGCCACCTATACCGTGGCCGTGGTGGCGCTGGCCACGGTCATCGACGGCGTCGGGCTGGCCGGCGGCACGGTGCGGACCCTGGCGGTGATCGTCATCGGGCTGTTCGGGCTGGCGCTGCTGTGGCCGCGGCTGGGGGAGATCGTGGAGCGACCGCTGTACCGGCTCTCGCGCTTCGGCCCCAACCAGTCAGGCCACGGCTTCTGGTCGGGCCTGCTGGTGGGCGGCGCCCTGGGCTTCGTCTACGCGCCCTGCGCCGGCCCGATCCTGGCTGCCGTGGTGGCGGCCGGCGCCACGCGCGGCACTACGTTCGAGCTGGTGGGGGTGGCGCTGGCCTACGGAATCGGCTCGGGCGTCGTGCTGCTGGCCCTGTCGGTGGGCGGGCGCCGCGTGGTCGAGCGGATCCGCGGCTTGGGCCGCGGACCGGTTCTCCAGCGCACCCTGGGGGTGGTGATGGTGCTCACCGCGATCGCCATGGCGGGCCAGCTCGATGTCCGCTTTCAGACGGCGATCGCCGACCACCTCCCCAACTTCGTGACCAACCCGACCGGCGCGATCGAGCGCTCCGGCGCCGTGAAGAGCCGCCTGGCCGACCTACGCGGCCGGGCCCGCTTCGACGCGGCCACGGCCGAGGCCAACCCCGCCCGGGGCGCCACGGGGGCCGCGGCGCGCTACCGCGACCTGGGCGCGGCCCCCGGCTTCTCCGGTGGCGGGCGGTGGTTCGATACCCCTGCCGACCGCCCGCTGTCACTCGAGCGGCTGCGCGGACGGGTTGTGCTCGTCGACTTCTGGACCTACACGTGCATCAACTGCATCCGCACGCTGCCCTACGTCACGGCGTGGGATGCCCGCTACCGCGCCAAGGGCCTGACCGTGATCGGCGTGCACACGCCGGAGTTCCCGTTCGAGCGAAAGGCCGGCAACGTGCGCCGCGCGATCGCCCAGAACGGCATCCGCTACCCCGTGGTCCAGGACAACGGCTACGACATCTGGAACGCCTTCGGCAACCAGTACTGGCCGGCCAAGTACCTGATCGACGAGCGCGGCCGGGTGCGCTACACCCACTTCGGGGAGGGCGGCTACGCGAAGACGGAGTCGGCCATCCGCGCCCTGCTGGCCGAAGCGGGCGGCCGGCGCCTGGGGCGCCGCGCCCGAGCCCACGCCGTCGCCCCGGGCTCGGGCCCCCAGACGCCCGAGACCTACCTCGGCGCCGACAAGGCCCAGGGCTTCATCCCCACCCCGCCCGCCGAGGGCACCAACGACTATCCCGGGGTCGGCTCACCGCCGCTCAACGGCTTCGCGCTGCGGGGGCGGTGGAGGGTCACCGGCGAGTCGGCCACCGCCGTGCGCGGCGCCTCGCTCGACGCGCGCTTCCGCGCCCGCAGGGTCTACCTGGTGCTGCGCTCGGAGGGGGAGCGGCCCCGGCGAGTGGGCGTGAGCGTGGACGGGCGCCCCCGCAGGCCGGTGACCGTGACCGGCGACCGCCTCTACCGGCTGCTGACCCTGCCGCGCCAGGGCGAGCACCATCTGCGCCTGCGCTTCGCGCCGGGAGTGAGCGCCTACGCGTTCACGTTCGGCTAGTGCGCACCGGGGCCGTGGAAGCTCTCGCTTGCCATCTCGGTCAGCCCACCCGGCCCGAACCAGCGTTCCCTTCCTCCCACGGCGATCCGGAATGACCAGCCGTCCCGACTGGCCGCGCACCAAGCCGCGTTAAGCTCTGCGCCCGGTAGAGGGCGACCGAGCGCCCGGTAGGGGGCGGCGGAGAGGGACGAGAATGGCCGAGACGCAGACCCTGGCGACCACCGACGTCGCAGCCGACCGCGAAGGATCGAGGGAGCAGATAGAGGTCGAGAACCCGGCGACCGGCGCGATGGCGGGGAGCGTTGCCAGGATGCTGCCCGAGGACGTGGCCGGGCTCGTGGCCCGCGCTCGTCGCGCCCAGCCCGGATGGGAGGCGCTGGGCTTTGAGGGCCGCGCCCGCATCCTGCGCCGGGCCCAGAGCTGGGTGGTCAACAACGCGGACCGGATCATCGAGACGATCGTCTCGGAGACCGGCAAGACCTGGGAGGACGCGCAGCTGGCCGAGGTGGGCTACGTCGCCCCCGCCTTCGGGTTCTGGGCCAAGAACGCGGAGAAGTACCTAAAGGACGAGAGGGTCCGCTCGGGCTCGCCGTTCCTGCTGGGCAAGAAGGTCGTGGTGCGCTACCGGCCGGTCGGCGTGGTCGGCGTGATCGGCCCCTGGAACTATCCCCTCACCAATTCCTTCGGCGACTGCATCCCCGCTCTGGCCGCCGGCAACTCGGTGGTGCTCAAGCCCTCCGAGGTCACGCCGCTGACCTCGTTGCTGATGGGCGAGGCGCTGGAGGAGTGTGGCCTGCCCCGCGACGTCTACCAGGTGGCCACGGGCCTCGGTGACGTGGGCGGCGCGCTCGTCGACGAGGTCGACTTCGTGATGTTCACCGGGTCCATCGAGACCGGCAGGAAGGTCGCCGAACGGGCGGCCCGCACGCTGACCCCCCTCGGGCTGGAGCTGGGCGGCAAGGACCCGATGATCGTGCTGCGCGACGCCGACGTGGAGAAGGCGGCCAACGCCGCCACCTACTACTCCATGCAGAACGGCGGCCAGACCTGCATCTCGGTCGAGCGCGCCTACGTCGAGGCGCCGATCTACGACGAGTTCGTGAAGCTCGTGGCCGCGAAGGTGGGCAACCTGCGCCAGGGCGTCCCCACCGGGCGCGGAGCCGTGGACGTGGGCGCCGTCACGTTCGACAAGCAGTCCGGGATCATCGACTCCCACGTGCGCGATGCGGAGGAGAAGGGCGCGAAGGTCGTGGTCGGGGGCCATCCCGGCCAGGGCTCGGGCCGCTTCTATGAGCCCACCGTGCTGGTGGACGTGGACCACTCGATGAAGTGCATGACCGAGGAGACCTTCGGCCCCACGCTCCCGATCATGAAGGTGCGCGACGCCGAGGAGGCCCTGAAGCTGGCCAACGACTCGCAGTACGGCCTCCAGGCCTCGGTCTGGACCAGGGACACCGAGCGCGGCGAGAAGCTGGCGGCGCGGATCGAGGCCGGCGCGGCCAACGTGAACGAGCACCAGCTCAACTACCTGGCGCTGGAGGCCCCGATGGGCGGCTGGAAGTCCTCGGGCCTGGGCACCCGCCACGGCGCCGACGGCATCCGCAAGTACACGCGCAAGCAGGTGTCGGTGCTCACGCGGCTGGGACCCAAGCGCGAGATCTTCCTGTACCCCTACGGCAAGTGGTCGTCGAAGTTCCTCGGGATGCTCCTCAAGCTGCTGAACGGGCGCGGCAAGGCGCGCTGAAGGGGCGGGCCTGCGGGACCCCCACCCCCCGAGGATCAGAGGCAGCCGGCGGACAGGGCAGTTTCGAGACCAGACTGTCGGCTGGCGGTGAGTAGGTCCCGCTGCGCTCGTGCGAAGGCGGGTGGGGGCCGGTCGACCGTGCTGGTGCCCTGCGCAACCCGTCCCGCGATGGCATCCCGCGCGTCTGCGGCGGCGAGCAGCGCGCTGCTGACGCGAGCGATGTGGCCCACGTCACCCGGCGGCGGGGTGAGTGCGCTCAGCCTGCGCGCCACGTCCCGGTCGAGCGACGAGACGGCGCGCAGCAGCTTGGCGGTTGTCCGATTGGTCTGTCGCGTCGCTGGGCGGGCCAATCGGAGCCCAAGGGAGACATAACGGACGCCGTTGTTCCCGCAGACGCCTTGGACTCGGGCGGCGAACTCGCGTCGATCGGGTGGGGCGTCCGGCGGGGCATCGTGCACCACCCATAGGCCCCGGGACGAGTCGATCCGCCAGTGGTCAGCGTTCTTCAGCAGCGAGACGCGCTGATAGGCAAAGGATGGGCCAACGCGCGCCTCTGCGCGGTCACCGGTGATGTCGATCCCCTGGATCGGTGGCCTTCGCAGCGCGGGTAGGGACGCGGCCGCTCGCTTCACGGCCGCGGCGCAGTCTCGCGGGGGGCGAGCCGTGAGGCTGCCGACGCTGGCGTTCTCCACAAGCTCGCTGCGGGCGCGGGTGGTCATGCGCCCACAGGCAGTCGACTTCCCCGCGCTGAGGTCGGCGCGAAAGCTCGTGATCGTGTTCACGACGGCCTCCTCGTCGGTTTCGGTGACCGCCCCGAGGAGGACGACCGCGACTGTCAACGCGGCGATCGCGAGCGCCGCGATTGCTGCCAGCCAAACCTCGCGCGGTTGATGCAGGCGGCGACCGGGCCCTCGCTCGGGCTCAGAGCGCTCGGCCTCCGGCAGGAGACCGGCCAGCGCCTCCAGCTCACGCCGGCGCCCCACCGGCGGCCACAGTCGTTCTCCGCCTACCGTCGCAGAGCTCTCGTCGAGGTCGACCCGGACCGCTGCCAGCGGGGCGTGGGACACCAGCCGCGGTGTACGCAACGAGAACCTGATCACGTAGGCCGCGCCTTCCGTGATCGCCAGCAAGGCCGGTCCCGTGAGCCCGTTCAGGATCGCTCCGAAGGCGAACAGCGGAAGTCCAACGCCAAGCGCGATGGAGGTCGGTATCAGCGAGTCGGATGAGGTGACCGCCGGGGCCGTCAGCGCCGCGCCGGCCGCCATCGGAAGGAGCGCGTACAGCGGGCGGACGCGGAGCTGGACGAGCGCGGCGGCGCGGATGGACTCGCCCGGCTCCAGCAGCGGCTGCGCGCGCCGCACCGCGCGTTCCCTCCGGCGGCTCGTCTTGGGTGGCTGTCGAGAAGGTCCGCTCAACCGCCACAGCTCAGGGGGTATC
>JBPCNQ010000168.1:0-2849 GCA_051001095.1 Thermoleophilaceae bacterium | reverse complement strand
CCTACTCGGTGTCGCTGGGGGCCAAGGAGCTGCGCACGGGCAAGGGACTGCGCACCCGGGACACGGGCGCGGTCGACAGCCAGTAGGCCCGCGCCGGGCATAGGATGCCGCGATGGCGGCCCCGCGCACGATTCTCTACACGGGCAAGGGCGGCGTGGGCAAGACCAGCGTCGCGGCCGCCACGGCCAGGCGCTGCGCGGCCGCCGGCCTGCGCACGGTGGTGTTGTCCACCGACCCCGCGCACTCGCTCTCGGATTCGCTCGAGTGCCCGTTGGGCAGCTCCCCCACCCGGGTGGCCGACAACCTGTTCGGCCAGGAGCTGAAGGCCCAGGAGGAGATGGAGCGCCACTGGGAGGCCGTCTCCGGATGGCTTTCCCGGCTGCTCGCCGACCAGGGCGTGGACTCCATATCGGCCGAGGAGCTGACCGTGCCGCCGGGGATGGACGAGCTGTTCTCGCTGCTGCAGATCAAGCGCCACCACACCGAGGGCGAGTTCGACTGCGTGATCGTGGACTGCGCTCCGACGGGAGAGACCCTGCGGCTGCTGTCCTTCCCCGACGTCTGCACCTGGTGGCTGGAGAAGGTCCTTCCCTGGCAGAGCAAGCTGATGTCGGCCGCCGCTCCCTTCGCCCGCGGCGTCCTGGACATCCCGGTGCCGGGCCAGGCCGTGTTCGACGACGTGGAGCGTCTGGTGCGCAACCTGGTGGACATGAACTCGATCCTGCGCGATCGGTCGCGTACGACCGTGCGGCTGGTGATGAACCCCGACCGGATGGTTATCCGTGAGTCGATGCGGACCTTCACCTACCTGAACCTCTACGGCTACCTGACCGACGCCGTGGTGGTGAATCGGGTGCTGCCCGCCGAAGCGGGCGAAGGCTACTTCGCCGAGTGGCGGGAGGCCCAGCAGCGGCACATGGAGCTCGTGCGCTCGGCCTTCTCACCGGTGCCGGTGCTCACGGCGCCCTGGCTGCCCACCGAGGTCTCGGGCCCCGATCTGCTGGACGAGCTGGGCGAGGCCGTCTTTCACTCCTGCGAGGCCCACGACGTGCTTCACCGGGAGCTGAGCCAGGAGCTGCGGGCCGAGGACGGCCACGCCCGCCTGCGCCTCCCCCTGCCGCTGACGCAACGGGGCGACATCGAGCTGAAGAAGATCGGCCTCGAGGTGGTGGTGCGGGTGGGCGACCACAAGCGGACTATCATCCTGCCCCCTTCTCTGGCGGCGTATGAGACAACCGGGGCGCGCTTCGCCGACGGCGCGCTCGAGGTCCGGTTCAGGAAGGAAAGCGATGGATCAGGGCTCGAGCCAACCGACTGACGACAGCCCCGAGTGGGGCCGGCGCCGGCGCGGCACGGCCCCGCCACCGCGCGCGAACTGGGAGCAGGTGCGTGACGAGTTCGACCAGGCCACCCGCGCGTGGGAGCACCACCGGTCCGAGGAGGAGCGCTCCTGGACCCCGCCCGGCGCAGGGCCGCGCCAGACGCCCGGTGCGGGTCCGGACATCTCCGCCCTCTTCGTGGTGCTGGACACGCTGCGCCGCGCCGCGCCGGCGGAGCTGCAGGAACGCACGACTGCCTTGATCCGCGAGGTGCTGCTCACACTGCGCTCGCTGATCGACTGGTACCTGGAGCGCCTCGACCGACCGGTGACCAAGCCGGAGGTCCAGGACATCCCGATCGATTAGCCGGAGGGCGATGACCTACCTCTGGGGCAGGCTCGGTTTCGAGCAGAAAGTGGCGGCCTTGGCCGCCCTGCTGCTGATCGCCAGCACCTTCGGGCCCTTCTCGATGGTGGAGGCGGCCATGGTGCTGACGGGGCTGGGCGTTCTGGCCCTCCTTCGCGCCCGGGCCGGGGGACGTCGCTTCCACCTGCCCTCCGGCGACGGCACCGTGCTTGTCCTGGCCGCCGCCTGGTACGCGCTGCTGATCGTCGTGCGGGTGCTCGACCGGCCGCTGGGCCAGAGCGTGCTCGCCCTGGCCTGCGCCGCGGTGCTGGCCGCGGCGGGGCTGCGCGAGCGGGCTCGCCGCCCCTCCGATGACGTCGCCCCGGCCGCGTCTCATCTTTCGAGGCAGGCCGCGGCCGCAACGGCGCCGCTCCACCGCGACGGGGACATGACCGAGCCGCTTCGCCGCGACATGACCGAGCCGCCGCACCAGGACCAAGACATGACCGAGCCGCTGCACCAGGACCAAGACATGACCGAGCCGCTGCACCAGGACCAAGACATGACCGAGCCGCTGCACCAGAACGAAGACGTGACCGAACCGCTTCGCCGCGACAAGGACGAGACGGTCGCCCTGCCTCCTAGCGGGCCGCGCCCGCCGCGACCGCAGGATCCCCCTCGCCCGCGCTGACGCGGGCCGCCTCCGCCGGGACGCCCACCACCTGCCCGCCCGGACACTCGGCGGCGACCACCTGCCGCTCCGGGTTCTGAATGCCGATCAGCCCGGCCAGCCCACCCGTGGCCACCAGAGCCGCCGAGATGCCCATGGCCAGGTGGAAGCCTCCGACGGATGCATCCGCTCGCGGGCCGTAGCGCGCCGCCACGACGGCCCCCACCGCGGCGATTCCGAGCAGGCCGGCGGTGCGCGCGATCGCGTTGTTCACGCCGCTGGCCGTGCCCGCGTTGGCCTCGTCGGCCGAGGCGAGGACCGCGGCGGTGAGCGGCGCCACGGTCATGGATAGCCCGACGCCGAACACCAGGAGCGGGGGCAGCAGGTCGGGCACATAGTGCACTTCGGCGCCCACCGTGGTCAGCAGCCCGAGCCCGATGGCGGCCACCAGCGGGCCAAGCCCCATCAGCAGGCGAGGCCCGTAGCGGTCAGCCAGCGCGCCGAAGCGGGATGAA
>JBPCNQ010000167.1:0-4348 GCA_051001095.1 Thermoleophilaceae bacterium | reverse complement strand
ACCCCGCGCTCGGCGACGCTGCGCAGCACGAACTCGCCGCTGTGCGCGGCAGGGGCTACCGCTGGCGCGTCGGCGTCCACGCTGCTGACCGTACGGGCCATGTGGGCCGGAGTCCATGTACGGTGTGTACCGTTGGTCGGAAGTGACCCGGACGGGTGTCGAATCGGGTGGGCCCTCGGTCGAGGCGGTGCTAGGCCGCTTCCCTGAGCCTCTGAGCACCGGGAGCGGGGGGGGTCCGAACGTCGCGCCGGTGCGCACGGCAGCGCTGCGTCGCTAGGCGTCACCCCCGTAGTAGGCCAGAGCGCGGCGTCCCAGGTCCTTGGTCGAGCCGCCGTTCTGCACGGCGCTGATGGGCGCGCCGAGCAGCGGGATCAGGCGCCCGCCGTAGCGGCTGACGGCGCGTTTGCCGACGTAGCGGAGCATGCGGTTGGTGATAGTGCGCTCGCTGGTCTTCGAGAGCCGGGAGCGGACCACGGTTGCGGCCATCGAGTCCCCCGCCCCGTCCAGGGACTCGCGCGCCTGCATCGGCGTCTCGTAGACCCCCCACAGAGCCAGCAGCTCGGCCGGGCGCATCGGGTCGTGGGGGTCATAGCCGTAGGCGGCGGCGATGAAGAAGATCATCCGCGCCTGGATCCAGCCGAGCCCCGCCACGTTGCCGGCGGCGGTCAACGCGCCGCCCACGCCCAGGGCCAGGCCCTCGGCGCGAGACACGTGCACGTGCCTGCGGTAGGCCTTGCCGGCCAGCGCCGCGGGCTTCGTGCGCTGCCCGGCCGCCTGCACCCACTTGGCCGCGGGGCCCGCGAAGCGCCGGGCGGCGGCCACGGCGATCAGCTCGGGGGCGCGCTCGGGATCGGCGAGAAGCCGGCGCCAAAGGGGATCCGGCAGCGCGCCGACCTGCTCGAGCTCCGTCGGCTGAGCCACGGGACCGAAGATAGTCGCCCCTCTGCGCGCGTCGTGGTCCCGGCCGAAGCGTAAGGTCTAAGCGGCGTCATCTGCGAGCGCTCTTGAAGGACCACCTATCACCTCCCCCATAGCCTCAAAGCCGCCTCCCCAGGGCGGATCCTTGGCCGCCGATCTCGCGCGCGAGCGTCAACCGAGCGAGGAGCGGGTCGTCGTGTTTCGTCCCCGCACGGTCCTGGCCGGCTTGGGCATCGCGCTGAGCGTGGCCGTCGCGCTGGGCTTCGTGATCTTGGCGCAGGCCGGGCTCACACTGATCGCGATCGCGCTGTTCCTGGCGCTCGCGCTCAACCCGGCGGTCGAGTTCTTCCAGCGTCGCGGGCTGCATCGAGGGCAGGCCGTGACCGCGGTCTATGTCCTCGCCGTCGTCGTCCTCGCGCTGCTGGCCTTGGTGTTCCTGCCCCCGCTGGTCACGCAGATCACCAACTTCGTCAACGCCCTGCCGGACCTGGTCGGTGACCTGACCAAGGGCAAGGGTCCGCTCGGCTTTATGGAGCGCAAGTACCACGTCGTGGAAGAGGTCCGCAAAGCCACATCGAAGCCAGGTAATGGCGTGACCGGGGCGGCGGATCCAGCGCTCGGGATCGTGAAGGGAGTGGCCACGACCTTCGTCGGACTGGTCATCATCGCCTTCTTGACGCTCTTCATGTTGCTCGAGGGCCCCGAGTGGCGGCGGCGTCTCATCGATCTGATCCCCGAGCGTCACCGGGTGCCCGCCGAGCGGATCGGCGCCGGCGTCTACAGGTCGGTCAGTGGATTCGTGACGGGTAACCTCGTGGCCAGCCTCCTCGCCGGGGTCTTCGCGACGGTGATCCTGCTGATCGTCGGAGTGCCCTACGCCGTCCCGCTGGGCCTGTTCACGGCCATCATCGAGCTCATCCCGTACCTCGGACCGGTTGTGGTCACCGCGCTGCTCACCCTGGTCGCGCTCACCGTGGGTCCAGTGGCCGCCCTGGTCGTATTCAGCCTGTTGCTCCTCTACCACATGATCGAGGGCCATAGCATCCGTCCGCTGATCTACGGGCGCTCGCTGGAGCTCTCGGCCCTCGCCGTGCTGATCGCGATCCTCCTCGGCACCGAGGTGGCCGGCATTCTCGGTGCTCTGGCGGCCATTCCCATCGCCGGATCGATCCAGGTCATCATCAGCGAGCTGATCAGCCGACGCAGGAGTCCCCAGTCCCCGTTGACGGCCGATTTGCCGTAACGCAGAGAGGGCGTGAAGTCACGTCGGCGCCCAAAACGGAGCTCAGGGCGAGCGGGCCGGTCCCCGGAAGAGCCTGACGTTGCGATCCGAGGGGGCGCCGGCGTCGCCCTGCGGCCTCCCCCCCTGGGCATCGAGGAAGGCCAGCTGGCGCGCCGTGTCGGCCAGCCGGCTCGGGGCGGTGTCGATCATCCACGTCTCGACCGCCACGCCGCCGCCCGTGGTCTGCACGAGCTTCAGCGCCCGCGCCTGCTGCGGGTAGTCGGTCAGCGCGGCGGTGGCGATCAGCCAGTAGCCCCCGGCCGGAGAGCTGCGGGGGCGGATCGAGTTGGTGTGCGTGTGCCCTGACACGGCCGCCACCACGTGGGGATCGCGATCGAGCTCGGCCAGCACGGCGCCACCGCCGCGCGCACTGGCCAGGGGCTGGTGGGAGAGGACCATCACCCAGCGGGTGCCGCCACGGGCGAGCTGACCTCGAAGCCAGTCCACCTGGGCGGCACCGATCACCGCCCGCGAGCCCCCGGCGCGGTCGACGACATCCAGGGCGATCACCCGCAGGTGCCGGCCGACCGAGAACGAGTAGTCCAATCGGGCGCCGCCGCGCCCATGCCCGCTGGCCCCGCGCAATCGCCTGACGACCTCGGCCGGGCCCAATAGCCGCCGGGCGGGATCGGCGGCCGTGGAGGTGGTGCGACCCGGTAGCCCGTGAGCCAGCACGCCGTCGATCGCGGCGGGGTCGAAGCCCCGAGCGCCGCGGGCGATACGGAGCCCCGCGTCGGGCTCCACCAATGTCCGCGAGCCGGTGGCCAGGGCCCGCAGGCGGGGGGACGGCATCGCCTCCCCCTGAACGAGCAGGTCGTGGTTGCCCGCCACCGGATACCACGGGGCCCGCAGGCCGGGCGAGCGGAAGGGCCGCTGGGTGCTCGCGAGCAGGCCGGGGTGTCGGGGCGCGTCGAGACCGGGGCGATAGAGAAAGGGATCGGCGCGCCCCGTGGACTGGGGTCCGTCGTAGCCGCGCGCTCCGCTGTCGGGTGTCACGCGCCCGCCGCGCAGGGCGCCCAGCGCCTGGTCCATCTCGTTGTCCTGGGCGTTGTCGGCCAGGTCGCCGGTCTCCAGCACCGCGTCGGGGCGCAGTTCGTTGATCGACCTGACGGCCGCCGTGAGCGTCTGGGGCGAAAGCGCCTCCTGGGGCCGGAACGTGGAGGTAAAGGGCGCACCCAGGCGGTCGAGGAAGAACGCCCGGGCCGGCGACTCCTCGTCCCGCACGTGCGCGTCGGTGATCTGGGCCAGGGTGGCCAGCGGACGCGCCACCCGGGAGCGCGGGGCGAGCTCGGTGCGATCGGCCAGGGGCTCCCCGGGTCCACGTTCCAGGACGCCGTCGCCGTCGTGGTCACCGAAGGTCGCCTGGCGCGTGGAGCGCGAGGATGGCTCCCCCGTCGCGGGCTCACCTGTGGGCCACAGGAGGGCGACGGCGAGGAGAGCCACGACGGCGCCGGCCACGAGCAGGGGGGTGCGGCGCACCGGCTAGCCCTCCCTCAGCCCGGCCACGATCGGCTCGCGCTGGGCCCGCCGCGCCACCCATATCGCGGCGGTGGCGGCCACAAGCACGAGGCCGGCGACCACCGCGAGGGCCTGGCCCGGAGCGGCGCCGAGAGGCAGCGAGGCATAGCCGGCGGCCAGCTGGGCGACGGCCGGGCCCAGGGCCAGGCGCTCGACGGCCACCGCCGCCGGCGCCGCCAGCGCGACCACCACCGAGGCGGCACCCAGCAGCACGAGGGCCACGGTGCGAAGCGGCGCGCCGGCGGCGCGCAGCACGGCGATCGTGCCGCGGCGCTCGACGGCGGTGAGGGCCAGCGCCTGGACCAGGACGTACAGGCAGATCAACCCGTTCACGCCCGCCACCACTCGCAGCACGCCGGCCAGGACGCCGAGGAAGGCGCCGTTACCGGGGGTGGCGCCCCCCACCCGCTCGGGTGCTGCCCCCAGCCGGCGCAGGCCCCCGGCCAGGCTGGCGGGCGCCACACCTTCGTCGAGGCGGATGGCGATCTTGGGCTCGGCCCCCGGAACGGCCGCCAGTACGCGACGCGGGCGCACGTAGGCCACGCGCCCGTCCTGCTCGATCGTGCGCACCACCCCGACCACGCGAAAGCGGGCTTCGCCGCCGTCGGCGAGCTGCACCGCCAGCGTGGT
>JBPCNQ010000166.1:0-4346 GCA_051001095.1 Thermoleophilaceae bacterium | reverse complement strand
GGACGTGACCGGGGCCCATAGGTACGCTCCCGCGCATGGAGCACCGGTTCACGGGGCCCTCCTACACCTTGGGGGTCGAGGAGGAGCTCATGATCGTGGACTCCGAGACCCTCGATCTGACGAACTCGATCGAGGAGATGCTTCTCGCTCTCCAGGAGACCGGCGCGGCGGGTGACGTCAAGCCCGAGCTGATGGAGTCCGTCTGCGAGGTCGCCACCTCGCCCTGCCGCGATGCCGCCGAGGCCGCCGCCCAGCTGGCCGAGCTGCGCGGCACGGTGCAGGCGGTGGCCGAGGCCCGCGGGCTGGCCATCGGCGCCGCCGGCACGCACCCCTTCGCGATGTGGGAGGACCAGCGGATAGTCAGGCGCCCCCGCTACCGGGACCTGATCGCCGGCCTGCAGTTCGTGGCCCGCCAGGAGCTGATCTTCGGCATCCACGTCCACGTGGGCCTCGACGACCCCGACAAGGCGATCCACGTGGTCAACGGGATGCGGGTGCATCTGCCCGTGCTGCTCGCGCTGTCGGCCAACTCCCCCTTCTGGCGAGGCCAGTCCACGGGGATGCTCTCGGCGCGCACGCCGATCTTCCGGGCGTTCCCGCGCGTGGGCATTCCGCCGCGCTACGAGGACTACGCGGACTGGTCGCGGAGGATCGAGTTCATGGTCGACTCGCGGGTGATCAACGACTACACCTACCTCTGGTACGACGTGCGCCCCCACCCCCGGTTCGGCACGGTGGAGATCCGGGTGATGGACTCACAGACGCGGCTGGAGCACACGGTGGGCCTGGCCGCCCTGGCCCAGGCGATGGTCAAGGAGCTGGCCGAGCACTTCGAGTCCGGCGAGGAGCTGTCGCGCTATCCCTACGAGATGCTCGACGAGAACAAGTGGCTGGCCGCCCGCCACGGCCTCGAGGGGGAGCTTGTGGACCTGCCCAGCAAGGAGCGCGTATCCACGCGTGACCTGGCCCGGCGGCTCATCGACCGCCTGCGCGGGCACGCCCAGGATCTGGGCTCGGCCAACGAGCTGGACGCCGTCCAAGATCTGGTCGAGCACGGCAACGGCGGGTCGCGGCAGTTGCTGGTCTATGGGGCCAACCACGACCTGCGCGAGGTCGTGTCGGAGATCGTGGAGAAGACCTCGCCCGATGCCGCAGATGCTCTCGACTGAATCGGCATGGATGCCCGCTTCGTCGAGGGCATTACCCTGAGGGAGGTGAGCGCTCCCGACCTCTTCGTCGTCTGCAAGAACTGCGGGTCCGAGGTCAGCCCCTACGTCACCGAGTGTCCCTATTGCGGTCAGCGGGTGCGAAAGCGCGCGCCCAAGCTCGAGCGCGAGGACCCCGAATCCGAGCCGCGGGCCAAGACGCGGCGGTCGCGGATGCCGACACTCCCGCGTCTGCGTCCCACCGAGATCGAGGGCATCGCGCCCGACTCCCCCCCGACGGCGACGCTCGCCCTGATCGGCGTATCGCTGCTGGGGACGATCGTGCTGTCCGCCGGTGGGCTGGGCCTGGAGGACGTGGGCGGCGTGGTGGTGCCCCACGAGGACGAGGCGTGGCGCTACTTCACCACCCCCTTCGTGCACGACAGCATGGCCTACCAGTTCGTGACGCTGGTGGCCGTGGGGGTGTTCGGGGCTATGCTCGAGCGCCGCTTCGGCTGGTTCGCCCCGATCGTCGTCTTCCTCGCCGCCGGCGCGGCCGGCGCTGCCGCGGCCGCCCAGATCGGTCCCCTGGCGGGGTCGAGCCCGGTGTGGGATGCGTTCGGCTCCAGCGGCTTGGTGGTCCTGGGCGCCAACGGAGCCGCGCTGGGGCTGCTCACGGCCTGGCTGGTGGATGACCGGCGGGCCGCGCGGCGGGGCGAGCAGCGCGGCAACGACCTGCTCGGGGTCGCGGTGTTCGCCGTCGTCCTGGCGCTGGTGCCGCTGGCCGTGGCCGAAGCGGACCCGGTGGCCGGTCTGGTGGGGGCCCTGGCCGGCGCGCTGCTGGGTCTTGCGCTGCCGATCGTCTCCCGTGGGCGATGAGCCAGACGCCGTTCACCGATTTGGAGGTCGAGCGCGCGATCGAGGCCCTGACCGAGCCCGGCCGCTTCGAGGAAGCCGAGGCCCGGGTAGCCGGCATGGCCCCCGGGCTGCAGCGCATCCTGGGCGAGGCGCTTCAGTCCGGCGGCTGGTTCGACGAGGCCCACGACTCCCAGATCCGCAAGGCCGCGAGCGTCGAGGACGATGCCGAGCGCCTGACGGCGGTGCGTACGCTGCTGGCCGAGGAGGCCCGGGTGGGGATGCTCGTGGGCGTGGCCGTCGGCTGGGAGCTGGCCCGAGAGCTCGGTCCGGGACACGGAGATGGCGCAAGGGGCGGATCAAGCACCGACAAGCGCTAGACGCCGTATACGAGATCGGCACGATGCCGATCTCGTCGAAGGGGATACGAGCGATCGGCACCATGGCGATCTCGCCGAAGGGGATACCCTCGCGCCCGCAGCCCCGCCAACGATCCGAGGAGAGCCCATGCCCGATGTCGAGTTCCAGGCCAACGGAGGCACCGCTCCGGGCTATCTCGCGAGCCCCGAGTCCGGTAGCGGGCCGGGCGTGGTCGTGCTCCAGGAGTGGTGGGGCCTCGAGGACCACATCAAGGACGTATGCGATCGCTTCGCCGCCGAGGGCTTCTTCGCACTGGCGCCCGACCTCTACCGGGGCGAGACGACCGATCAGCCCGACGAGGCCGAGCAGAAGATGATGGCCATGAGCATGGACCAGGCCGAGAAGGACATGCGCGGCGCGGTCGACTACCTCGCCTCCCGGGACGGCGTGGCCGGTGATGGCGTAGGGGCCGTCGGCTTCTGTCTCGGCGGCGGCCTGGCGGTGTGGGCGGCCACGATCAACCCCAAGGTCGATGCGGTGGTCACCTACTACTACGTGATGCCCCACGGCAAGCCCGACTTCTCCAAGATCGACGCCCCCGTGCTGGGCCACTTCGGAACCGCCGATGACTTCGTTTCCGTGGACGACGCCGAGGGCCTGGAGAAGGAGATCTCCGACGCCACCGACCAGCCGGTGGAGTTCGAGTTCTACGAAGGCGCGGGGCACGCCTTCTTCAACGACACGAACCGCCTGGGCACCTACGACGAGGGCGCGGCCAAGAGGTCCTGGCAGCGCACCGTCGACTTCCTGAGGTCCACGCTCGGAGGAAGCTGAGGCGTGAGCACCCGCTCGGCGCTGGCCGCCCCTATCGCCGTGCTGGTCCTGGCGACGGCCGGCTGTGGCGGCGGCGACGAGACGTCCGGGGCCGACAAGGCCCGCGAGAGCACCCGCACCCAGGAGACGGTGCCCGCCGACGCGGTGACCGGCAAGCAGACCGTGCCCGAGCAGACCGAGACCGTGCCCAGCGCCACGGCCGAGGACAACGGCGGCGGCAAGGCGCCCGAGAGGCAGCCCGGCGGAGCCGGCGACGAGGTGCCCAACGCCACCCAGGCGCTGATCACCGGCCGCGGCGGCCGGCTGTCGCCGCGAGCGGTAAGCGCCCCGCCGTTCATCGCCGTCTCGGTCGAGCTGCGCTCGACCGACGGGCGCGACTACGCGCTGAGCGGCGGGGGCAAGTCGTTGCGCGCCGGCGAGGGGGAGAGCTCCGCATCGGCCGTCCTGCCCGGCCTGCGCCCGGGAAAGACGCTGAAGCTGTCGGGCCCGCAGGGCACCGTGGTGATCTCGGCCAACGCCGAGCCGGGCCCTTGATGTTGAGCGCACCGCGAGCGCCGGACCGACGCTCTCAGACCTACGCGGTCGAAGTCCTCGAGGCCGGTCATCCCCGCTAGGGCAGCGGGGCGGTCAGCCGCACCGGCTGAGGCTGCTCGGGCGGCGGCTGCTGCCCGCCCGGGGGCGCCGTGGTCTGCGGTTGGCCGTTGCCCGGCTGCGGGCCCGAGCCGGGGGCCGGGGCGACCGGAGTGGTCCGGGGGGGAAGCGTCGAGGTGCCCTGGTCCTCCTGGGTGGGAGCGGGCACGGGCGGCGGCGGGGGGACGACCGCCGGCTGAGGCGCAATGACCGGAGGAGCAGCGGTCTCGGCGGGCTTTGGCTGCGGCTCGGGCTTGGGCTTGGCAGCCGGCCCTTGGACCACGGTGGCCTTCTTCTCGGCCTTGAGCGGTCGTGCCGCGGGCGCCGGTGCGGGCCGGACCTTGGGGGCCGGCGGGACCACGCGGGCGGGAGCGACGGCCACGGCGGCGGCCGGAGCGGCCTCGCGCCGGGTGGCGTGGTTGACCTCCACGGCGCCCGCGGTGACGATCACCGCGGCCGCCATGCCGGCGGCGGCCTTGGAGGCCAGCGTGCCGACCCCCGCGGAGATGGCCCCTCCGGCGG
>JBPCNQ010000165.1:0-2611 GCA_051001095.1 Thermoleophilaceae bacterium | reverse complement strand
TCCCCGTCGCCCCGGCGGTGGGGGGTCAGGCGCACGCCGTCGTGGCGCGCAAGCGCGGCCCTGAGCAGCCGCTTGCGGCCAAGCAGCGGCAGCGGGCGCACGTCGTGTCCCTCCAGCCACAGGAGGTCGAACACGTACAGGAACACCTTCACCGGCTTCTGCCCGCGCCGGGCCAGGGCGGCGAAGCTGGTCTGCGCGCCGTCGAAGGCCACCACCTCGCCGTCGACGGCGAAGCGGGTGCAGGACTCCTTCTCCAGTGCGCCGGCCAGCTCCGGATAGCGCTCGTTCAGGGACAGGTCGTTGCGCGAGAGCAGCGTCACCGAAGCGCCGTCCCGGATCGCCACACAGCGGATGCCGTCGAGCTTGCGCTCGTAGACCCAGTCGGGATCCGAGAAGCGCCGGTCGGTGAGGACCGCCTTCATCGCGGCGGACCCACGCGGCGCATCGGCCTCGCGGACCAGCGCCGCCTCCCCGGCGGAGAGGGTGTCGAGCGCCGAGCTCACTCCCCGGCGGCCACCTGCTCGATGGTGCGCCCGGTCTTGGCCGACTCCGGCTGGGAGCTGACGGGGTTTCGCCGGGCGTCGGCGTCCTCGTCGTCGCGCTTGATCAGCAGCCACCGGGGCTTGTCGCCGCCGCTGGTGCGCTGCAGCGCGTAGCCGCCCCGCAGCTTCTCCCCCTCCAGGCGGAACGCGATGTGGCCCGCGCGCCGCGCCTGGGCCGGCGAGTCCTCGGGGTCGAGCATCTCCCAGGTGCCCGTATCCCACACGATCACGGTCCCGGCGCCGTATCGCCGCCGATCACGCCCTCGAAGCCGCCGTAGTCCAGCGCGTGGTCCTCGACCTGCACGGCGAGTCGCTTCTGACGGGGGTCGGTCGACGGCCCCTTGGGCACGGCCCAGGACGCCAGCTTGCCCTCGATCTCCAGGCGAAAGTCGTAGTGAAGCGTGCTGGCGTCGTGCTTGTGGACCACGAACGCGCCTGGCTTCGCCATCGCCGGAGCCGCTACCCCGGCGCCGCCGGCGCTACACGTGGACGTAATACGGTGCGTCGCATGGCCTCCGGCAAGCGCGACCACGACATAGTCCTCTTCGGCGCCACCGGCTTCACCGGTGCCCTGACCGCCGAGTACCTGGCGGGCGCGATCCCCGAAGGCACGTCGTGGGCCCTCGCCGGGCGCAACCGGGCCAAGCTGGGCGCCTTGCGCGGGCGCCTGAGCTTTCGCGAGGGCGCCGGCGAGCCGGATCTGCTCGAGGCCGACGTGACCGACCTGCCCTCGCTGCGCCGGGTCGCGGAGGGCGCGCGGGTGGTGATCACCACGGTCGGGCCCTACATCCACTACGGCGATCCGCTCGTGGCCGCGTGCGCGGAGGCCGGCACCGACTACGTGGACCTCACGGGAGAGCCCGAGTTCGTCGATCGCTGCTATGTGCGACACCACGCCAGGGCGGTCGAGTCTGGCGCCCGGCTGGTGCACGCGTGCGGCTTCGACTCGATCCCCACCGACCTGGGGGCCCTGTTCACCGTCGGTCAGCTGCCCGAGGGGGTGCCGTTGAAGGTCGCGGGCTTCGTGCGCGCGGGAGGGACCTTCTCCGGGGGCACCTACCAGTCCGCGCTGGCGGCCATGTCGCGCGTGCGCAAGACGGCCGCCGCCGCGTCCGAGCGAAAGAACGCAGAGCCCCGCCCCGACGGCGGGCGCCAGGCCCGGGGAGTCAAGGGGCTGCCCCGCCACGAAGGGGCCGTGGACGCCTGGGTGCTGCCGCTGCCCACGATCGACCCGCAGGTCGTCCTGCGCTCGGCGCGAGCGCTCGACGCCTACGGGCCCGACTTCTCCTACAGCCACTACGTGGCCGTCAAGCGCCTGCCGCTGGCCGTCGGCGGGGTGGCGGGTGTGGCGGCGCTGGCCGGCTTGGCGCAGGTCCCGCCGGCCCGCAAGTTCCTGGAGGGCCGGTTCAAGTCCGGCCACGGACCGTCACCCGGGCAGCGCGCCAAGGCGTGGTTCAACATCCGCTTCGTGGGTGAGGGCGGCGGTCGGCGCGTGGTGTGCGAGGTCAGCGGCGGCGATCCCGGCTACGGCGAGACGTCCAAGATGCTCTCCGAGGCCGCGCTCTGCCTCGCCCACGACGACCTGCCCCAGACGGCGGGCCAGGTCACCACCGCTCAGGCGATGGGCGAGGCGTTGACCGGGCGGCTGCAGAGCGCCGGGATCGGCTTCACGACCATCTAGCGCAGGCCGGCCTCCATCTGGTCGTCGCGGGCATGCGAAGTGGATCTAGTGCTCCCTCCTGTCACTAGCTTGCCTGCGGGCCGACGGCGCGGAAGCCGAGCACCTTGGCGAGCGTGTCGAAGTGGCGGTCGACGTGCAGGACATCTGCGCCGTGCTGGTGCGCGCACGCTGCGGTGAGCAGGTCGGGAATGGGGATGCGGTGCTCTCCGGAGGCCGCGAGCTCTCGCTGAGCCGTCTCGGCGGCGGCGAAGGTCTGGACTTCCATCCGCAGATGGCGAAATGCGTCGAGCGCTTCCTCCAGAACGGCATAGTCCGTCGGCGAGCGTGCGCTGAACAGCATCTCCAAGCGGGTGACGGGACATAGGCACAGCTCGTCGTCCTGCCACCC
>JBPCNQ010000164.1:0-6120 GCA_051001095.1 Thermoleophilaceae bacterium | reverse complement strand
GCGCACCCGTCCGGCCAGCAGCTCGAAGTCGGCGTCCCAGATCCAGGAGACGTCGCGCCCGTCGGCGATCCGGTCGTTCAGCGCCAGCCACAGGTCGACCTGGCCCTCCTCGAGCATCAGCGTGCGCAGCACCTCGTTCGCCCCGGCGGGGTTCTTGACCAGCAGGATCGACACCGGCCGCACTGCGGGGTGACCGCCTTCGGCATCACCCCTCGTGGGGACGGGGATCGTCTCCACGCGGCCGAAGGCCCCGCCGAAGGACTCCAGGGCCGGGCCGATCTGGGCCGGCGTGGCACCCAGCTCGAGGGCCAGCGCCACGGCGCCCACCGCGTTGTAGACGTTGTAGAGGCCGGGGAGGGGGAGCCGTACGTCAAGGTCCCCGAGGGGGGTCGACATGTGCACCCGCGCGCCGGACATGCCCTCCAGCACCACCTTCGTCGCCTCCACCGAGGGCTGTGGCCGGCGACGACCGCAGGCGGGGCAGGCGTAGTGGCCGAGGTGGCCCATGTAGATCGCCTCGTAGGCGTACGGGGTGCCGCAGTTGCGGCAGTGCTTGGAGTCGGCCGCATGCTGGAGCCCCGGTAGCGCCTGGGAATGGTCGCTCACGCCGAAGTAGACCGCGCCCTCGTGTCCGCGGCCCAGATCGGCCACCAGCGGATCGTCGGCGTTGAGCACGAAGCGCACGTCGCGATCGGAGGCAGCCTCGGCGGCCACCAGCTCCGCCCAGCGATCGGCGAGCGTCTCCAGCTCCCCGTAGCGATCGAGCTGGTCGCGAAACAGGTTGGAGAGCAGATAGGCCTGGGGCCGCACCGCCTCGGCCACGCGCGGGAGCCAGGCCTCATCGACCTCGAACAGGCCCAGCTGCCCGCGTCCCGGGCGGGCGTCCAGCAGCGCCGTGGCCACCCCCCAGCCCATGTTCGACCCTGCGCGGTTGTGCACCAGCGACCGCCCGCCCGCCTCGAGGATCGCAGCGACCATGGCCGCGGTGGTCGTCTTCCCGTTGGTGGCCGAGACGAGCACCGAGCCCTCGTCCAGGCCGGCAGACATCCGGCGCAGTGCGTCGGGATCGGCCCGCAGCAGCAGGCGCCCGGGCAGCGTGGTACCGCCACCGCGGCCCAGCCGCCTCGAGAGCGTGCGCACCGTGCGCGCCGCGGCCCGCGAGACGCTCGGGCTCAAGCCGGCACCACCACCCGCAGGCACCGGCGCCGGACGGTCATGGTCACGGGCACGTCGCCGATCGGGTCGCCGTCGGCGTAGACGCGGAAGGGGCGATCGGCGGTCACAGAGACCTCGCCTCCGCGCAGGACGGTCACGATCGGGTCCTTCACGTGGTGGCCGCGAAAGACGCTCGGGAGGTTCATCAGCCACCGGGCTTTGGACGTCTCGCCGATCGAGATCACGTCGAGCAGCCCGTCGTCCAGCTCGGCCTGGGGGGCGATGTACATGCCCCCGCCGTAGGCCTTCGAGTTGGCCACCGCGACCGAGTATCCGCGCAGGTCGTGGACCTCGCCGTCCACGGTCACCGTGAAGGTCGCGCTCTGCCACGACCACAGCGCCCGCAGCGCGGCGTAGAGGTAGACCAGGTTCCCGCGCACCACGCGCGACTCGTTGGCGATCCGGTTGGCGTCGGAGTCGAAGCCCAGGCTGGCGATGCCCAGATAGGGCTCGCCGCCGGCCTCGGCCACGTCGATCATCAGGTCGCTGCCCTGCACGGCGATCCGCACCGCCTCGACCACGTCGTCGGAGATCCCCAGCACGCGGGCGAAGTCGTTACCGCGCCCCGCGGGAAGCACGGCCAGGGCGCCTGGCGTGTCGCGCAACGCCCCCGCCAGCAGGCGCAGGAACCCGTCGCCGCCCAGCGCGGCCACGGTCTCGCCCTCCCCTCCCGCCTGTGCCGCCAGCTCGCGGGCGTGGTCGGCGTCAAGGGTCTGCACGGTCCGAAAGTCGGCGTCCAGGCGGCGCAGCTCGGCCTCGGCCTCGGGCAGGCGGCGCACCGCTCGCCCTCCGGCGGCCGTGGGGTTGCACAGGAGCAGGAGCCTGCGGGTCACTCGGCGGCAGACGCCCAGAGCGGCGGCTCGATGCGCAGCACTGGGCACATGTACTCAGTCTAGGCCGGGGGGGCGAGAAGGACGACGCCCCGCCCTTGGACCCTGTAGAGACCAACGACAGGAGGCAAGCGATGCCAGACCCCGTCCACCCCAGCCTGGAGCCGCGCCGCATCTGGTGGGCCAGGCCACGAAAGCTCCTGGCCATGGAGCGTCCCGGAGGGGGAGGGCGCAGCCACCGCCCCGACCGCCGCAGACAGGAGATCGACTGGCTGCGCGATCACGGCGTCCGGGTGGTCATCTCGACGATGGCCACCCGCCACAACCTCGGCGAATACGAGGACCTCGGGCTGGAGTGGCACCACGTTCCGGTGCCCGTGACCGCCGAAGGAGGCGATGCGCTGGAGGAGGTGCTGACCCTGCTGCGCGCAGAGCTCAGGCGAGCGGGGGCGACCGCCGTGCACGGCAACCGCCACACCGACTTCGTAGCGGCGGTCTGTGCCGCGCACCTTCACGCCGCCGAGGGGCTGGACCCGGCTGCGGGGCTTCTCGCCGCGGGCCGGGCCGGGCTGATGGTCACCCTGGAGGCCTGCGCGCTGGTGGGCGTGGACCCCGAGGCCGTCGGGTCGGCGGGCCTCGTGGTCGGCTCGACTTCTCCGGACCTGGCGGTGACCATGTAGGCGCCCCGCGGCGCGCAGTCCTATGCCTCGGCCAGACCGACGAGGGCGGCGAGGGTCTCGGCGATCGCCACCGGGCGGGGCCCGCCCTCGGCCGCCTCGCCGGTCCCCGGTCCGCTGAGGACGAGGGCCGCGTCAAGCCCGGCGGCCCCCGCTGCGGCCACGTCGGAGTCCAGCCGGTCACCGATCACCAGCGTGCGTCCCTCCCCGAGCCGGTCCACCGCGGTCTCCATCAGGCGGGGGGAGGGCTTGCCCACGATCTCCGCCGTACAGTCCGAGGCGATCTCGATCGCGGCCAGAATGGCGCCGGTCCCGGGCCACGGGCCCTCGGGCATGGGCAACGTCGGGTCGCGGGCCGTGCCCAGGAAGCGAGCTCCCCTGCGGGCGGAGAGAGCCGCGTCGCGGAGATCGGCATAGCCGACCTGGTCGGTGCCCCCGACCACCACGACCTCCGCCTCGGCCGCCTGCCCGGTCCCGTTGACCAGCCGCAGCCCCGCACCGGAGACGTGCCGGGACAGCGTCTCGCTGCCCACCACGAACGCGGAGCGCCCCGACAGCGTCTCGGCCAGGAGGTGTTGGACAGCTCCGCCGACGGTGACCACGTCGGCCAGCGAAGCCTGTATGCCAAGCGCCCACAGTTGCCTGACCTGGTCCTCGCCCGACTGCCACGAGTTGTTCGTGGCAAAGGCGACCCGCTTGCCGGCGCCGCGCAGGGCGGCGACGGCCTCGGGCGACCCGGGCACCGCTTGGTCGCCGACCCGCACGCAGCCGTCCAGATCGATGATCACCTGGTCGTAGGAGTCCAGGAGAGGGGAGAGGGAGACCAAGGCAGGGTGATCGTAGACCCGGCTACCGTGCGTGCCGTGAATCGACCACTCGCTGTCCTCCTGGTGCCTGCCCTCGCGATCGACGGCTGCGGGGGCGGCGGGGACGAGAAGAAGCCGAAGGGTGCCTCCACGGGCGACGATACGGCCACCCAGAGCGCCCCGAAGGCGTCGGTCGGCGGATGCAAGCGGGTGAGCGCGCCGGGGCCCAAGCCCGACGGCGGCCAGAAGAAGCCCGCCTCCAAGCTGTCCCCGGGCAAGATCTACGACGTGACGCTCACCACCAACTGCGGCGCGTTCACCATCCGGCTGGACGAGAAGCGCTCGCCCGCCACCGCAGCCTCGTTCGCCGCGCTCGCGCGCAAGGGCTTCTTCGATAACACCGTCTTTCACCGGATCGTGCCGGGCTTCGTGATCCAGGGAGGCGATCCAACCGGCTCGGGACAGGGCGGCCCGGGCTACTCCACGACCGACAAGCCTGCGCCGGACACCGCGTACACACGCGGCGTTGTGGCCATGGCCAAGACGGGAGCCGAGCCGCCCGGTACCGCGGGCAGTCAGTTCTACGTGGTCACCGGGCCGGACGCCGGGCTGCCGGCTGAGTACGCGGTGCTGGGCAAGGTCACCAAGGGGCTGGAGGTGACCGGGCGGATCGGCAAGCTGGGAGATCCGCAGAGCGGTGACACGGGTACGCCCCTGCAGCCGGTCGTGATCGAGAAGGCGACAGTGACCGCTTCGCGCCGACCGTCGGCGCGAAAGGCCAAGCCCCACCGAGCTAGGGCGCGGCCGAGCCGGTCCGCTCGGCCTTGACCCGGGCCTGTCGCCGGCGTCCGAGCAGGGTCAGGACGCCGAGCACGGCCGCCACGATGAGGAGGCCGAGCAGCAGGCCGCCGAGAATGCCCACGCCCCCGAAGGGCAAGGCGGCCAGCTCGGCCAGTCCGAAGCCGATGGCCAGGATGACCAGCACCAGGGCGACGAGGATGAGCACGCCGCGGGCCCGCATCGCAACGCTCGTCCCGGGCGGCGGTGCGATCAGGCCCATCATCCGCAGCAAGAACAGCTGGCGGGATGAGGGCGGCGCCTGGCCGAGCTTCTCGATCGCGGCCTTGAGATCGTCGGGGCGGCGCTCGGCGAGCGCCATCGAGGCCTGCATCATCTGCCTCAGCGCGGGCCGTTCCTGGGGATGGCAGCCGGCCAGCGCCTCGTTGAAGTACGCGCGCGCCTGCTTGGCGTCGTAGCGTTCCGCGGCCCGGGCGCCGAGCAGAGCCTTCGCAGCCACGCGGTGCTTGGACTCGCTCTTGAGCTGCTCGTCGGTGCGCGGCTCGAGCTTCTGGATCGACGCCAGCGCGCCGACCTGCATCTGCATCTTCATCTGCCGCTGCTTGGCCACGGCCCGCCAGTCTGGCAGACGCTAGGTTCGAGAAGTGTCCCACGCCGGTGAAGCCTTCTACCTCCTCGACGGCGACACCTACAGGGCCTCCGAGTCCACCCGGGGACCTTGGGATCCGGAAAGCCAGCACGCCGGTCCGCCGTGCGCGCTGCTCGGCCGGGAGCTCGACCGCGCCGGGGGGCTTCAGCGCGGCCGGCTGGCCCGGGCGACGTTCGAGATCCTGCGCCCGGTGCCCATCGCGCCCCTGACCGTGCGGGCCGAGGTGGCGCGAGGCGGGCGGAGCGTCGAGCTGGTGGAGGGGGTTATGGAGCACGAAGGTCAGCCGGTGCTGCGGGCCCGCGGCTGGCGAATACGCACGAAGGACCTGAGCTTCGACGAGCACACGCCCGAGCCCCCGGAGGTGCCCGGTCCTGACGCGGGCAAGGACACCAGGTTCTTCCCCACGGGGCAGGAGGTGGGCTACCACACCGCCATGGAGGTGCGGTTCGTCTACGGCTCGTTCACCGAGCCGGGACCGGCGCTGGCCTGGATGCGCATGCGGGTGGCCTTGGTGGAAGGGGAGGAGCCCGAGCCGCTGCACCGGGTGCTGGCGGCCGCCGACTCGGGCAACGGGGTCAGCTCGCCGCTGGACTACCGGCGCTGGATGTTCATCAACGCCGACGTGTCGGTCTCCCTACGCCGCCATCCGCGCGGCGAGTGGGTGGGCCTGGAGGCCGCCACCTACGCCGAGCCCGACGGGATCGGGATGTCGGACACCATGCTGCGCGACGAGGACGGGATGATCGGCCGGGCCACGCAGAGCCTGTTCGTGGCGCCGCAGCGCCCGGGGTAGGGGCCGGTTGGAGCTCTGCCGCCGTCGCTGCTCCATCGATCACCTCCACGGGGGTGGAGCAGATCGAGACGAGGATGCGGTTCGCCGGCAGGCTCGTGAGCGGTTCGCTGAGCTTGATCGCAGCGACCTTGCGCCCATCCGTCGGGACGTGCGCCAGGGGTGGGTCGCGCGTGGTTCCCCAGAGAGGGTTTCTCCCTGCGGCGGCCTCCCACCAGGGCCTCCCAGGGGCCTGTCCCCATACCGGTGGTGGAGTGACTCGAGGGAGGTACACTTCACTGTGCGATGCCGAGCAAGCATCCTCGTATTGCCGTAACGGCCGATGCCGAGCTTGGCGGCGCGCTCGAGCGGGTGC
>JBPCNQ010000163.1:0-11220 GCA_051001095.1 Thermoleophilaceae bacterium | reverse complement strand
AGCCGGTAGACGATTCGGTAGGGCGGAGGGTGCGCGACCTGCTCCTCGGCGAAGTCGATCACGTAGAGCGACCGAGCACCGGAGAGGCCTCCGGTGAGCGAGTTGTACTCAAGGGACTTGCCGAAGCGTGGCTGCTCTTGGAGGTGGGCGAGGAGGTTCCAGGCGATCTCGCAGTCCGGGTCTGGCAGATGCTCGACCGACTGGAAGGCCGCTTCGTCGAGAAACTCAACGAGCTTCGGCGTCACCGTCGCCGGTGGCGGCGTCTGCTCTGCGCAGCTTGCCGGCTGACCGGTCCGCTGGCGGGGTTCTCCACCCGCTCTTGGGCGAATGCCGCCCAGGCGAGATCTTGAACGGCGGCTTCCCGCTCCATCATCTCATCGAAGCGCGAAGCCGCGACCACAACCACCTCCCGCCGACGCTGGCGGCCGACCTCGTACTGCTCTTCGCGGTGAGCGACCAGCTCCTCGATCATCTTCGGGAGCCGGCGACGGGCCTCGGCGCTGGCGAGTACATCGGGCATGGCCCCAGGGTACCGAGTGCACACCTTCATGTACACCTATGTGTACGCCTACCCTTTGCGCTCGGCGATGGCGCCAGGAGGAAATCCCAGGCGGGTCAATCGACAGGCTAACTTAGCGTCGCATAACTTAGTTGCTGCTAAGTTTATCTGCGATGGTCTTCATCGACCGTGCCGATGAGCTCGCAGCGCTCCGCGACAACTGGGAAGCTCCCGATGCGCGCTTCTTCGTGCTGTGGGGACGCCGTCGGGTGGGAAAGACTGAGCTGCTGAGCCACTTTGTCAAAGGCAAGCACGCCCTCTATTTCGAAGCCACCGAGGCGAATGAGCTCGACCAGCTGCGCGACTTCTCTCAGGAGCTGGCGCGCTCCTCGGACGACGCCCTGCTCGCCCAGCAGCCGGTTACCACCTGGGTCACCGCGCTCACGGCGATCGAGCAGTTCGCCAGGGACGAACGAACCGTCGTGGTGCTGGACGAGTTCCAGTATCTGGTGGCGCAGAACCGCGGCCTTGGCAGCCTCCTCAACCGCTGGTGGCGAGAGACGGGGCGCGGCCTGCCCTTGGTCCTCATCATCGCCGGCAGCGAGGTCGCCTTCTTCGAGCGAGAGATCCTCGCCGGGGCCACATACGGTCGCCGTACGGGCCAGAGCCGGCTGACGCCGTTCACGTATGAGTCCTCGGCGCTGTTCACCCCCGGCTACTCGGCTGACGACAAGGTCCGGACGTATGCCGTCTGCGGAGGGATGCCCTACTACCTGGAGCGCATCGACGACGGCGTTCCACTGTCGGAGAACATCCTTCAGCTCATCCTCTACAGGGACGGCTTCCTGCACGAAGAGGCGGAGTTGCTCATCCGGCAGGAGCTGGACGACCCTCACAACTACTTCTCGATCCTCCGGGCAGTCGCCAACGGCAGGACGCGCATGAGCGAGATCGCCGCCACAGCGGGGTTGAGCACCTCCAGCGCAGCTCAGTTCATCGCGACGCTGGAGCGCATGCAGCTCGTGGAGCAGCGGCGGCCCATAACGGCACCGCGGACCTCGAAGAAGACCACCTACGCGATCTTGGATGGCTTCCTGAACTTCTACTTCCGCTTCGTCGAGCCCCACCGCTCAATGCTCCGCACGCGCGATCACGCTCGACAGCACTTGGAGAGAACCGTACTGCCTGAACTGGACCATTTCGTGTCCAAGCCCGCGTGGGAGGCCATCTGCCGAGACCACATGGCTCGCGCCGAGCGAGCAGCATCGATTGGAGCGTGGTGGGGGCAGGCGCCAACCGGCGAGGGCAGGCGCACCGAAGCGCGCGAGGTGGACGTAGTCGCCATCGACGAGAACGCCGAGGTGCTCGCCGTGGGGAGCTGCAAGTGGACCAATGCCCCTATGGCCGCCGGCGAGGAGAGCCTGCTCACCCGTCTGGAAGCCTCGATTCCCGGTGCGGAGGACGTGGGGCGCCACTACTTCTACTCCCGCAGCGGCTTCTCGGACCACCTGCTGGCACTCCAGCAGGACGCCCCTCAGCGATACAAGCTCGTCACGCCTGCCGACCTCTACACATGACCCGCCTACCAGATGGCCCGCTTGAGCTGCCGCACGATCTGCGGCTGCTCGCCGGCACCTTCGAGGCTTCCGGCGGGAGCGATCCACTTTGCCGCAAAGCCGAGGCCACCGTCCGCTTCGATCTTGTCGTAGTCGTGGTCGTAGTGGAGGACTGTGAGCCCTTCGCGCCAGGCGATGGCGGCGAGGAGGAAGTCGACGGGCGAGGCTCGATGCCAGCCAGGCGAAACGGCGGCCATGGCTTCCTGTGCGTTGTACGCCAGCTCCCAGGTCTGGTCATCCGGACCGACGTACGAAAGACCTTCGGTCAGCTCTTCGCGCAGGTCGTGAACGTCTTTGGCGCTCTCTGCCGCCTGCAGCGCCTCCAGGACGAACGGGTTGCAGGTCACGAACAGCTCGCGTCTGATGCCCTCCTGCCAGATCGGCGCCACCGCCGGGTGGGCGACTCGACCGAAGACCGAGTTGTCGATCAGGTAGCGCTGGTTGCCGAGGAACCCTGCCGGGTCCTGTGCCGCTTCACTCGATGTCGTCACCGAAGTGCGCCCATCCCCGCTCATGGGCGTCGAGGGCGGCCTCCGTGTTGACTGCGCGACCAACGGTCCGGGCGAGCAGCCGCTCGCGCAGCTCAGCCCGGCGAGCCTCTTCCTGGTGTCCTCGCTCTACGTCCTCGACCAGCTTCTGGGCGCCCAAGAGGACCAGGTGCTTGGGCTCGGGGTCTGCCCCTACGGCGCGCACCCGCTGGAAAGCGACGGCCACATCATCGGTCTCGGTGATCGTATGGCGGGGTCGCTTCGTCGGCACGGGGCTTGAGTGTAGCACCTAGTGCAGCACCTGGTGGGGCCAAGAGGGTGCTTCGGAGTCGCAGGACTTTCTCAGGCGGTGACCCGCCGCCCAGGATCCTCACCGCGGATCGTCCGGCGAGATGTGCTCCAAGTAGAGCCTCATGGCCTCTTCCCCGCCCATGGCCAGGGCCTCGTCTTCCGGGATCTCGATCCGGTGGATCAGATACTCGAACAGCCAGGCTTCCATGCCCGGTTGCTCGGGAGCGGGCTCTAGCTCCCCGCGCTGTGCCGGCTCCCCGGAACCGAGCACCTCCCAGAACTGATCTTCGGATTCAAGCTCTAGCTGGTGGCGCCAGATCCGGTGCCACAGAGCAGGATCGCCGCAGACGGGCCCACGGCCGTGGGAGACCCTCGTCCTGAGGATGTCTCCGTTATCGAGGGTCTTCTTGTACCGACAATGGTCCGGGTTCCTGGCGTTGGTCTCTTCCCAACCGTCGATCTCGCAGAAGCGTTTGAGATCCTCCTTGTCCGGGATCGGCACCGGACACCGGGGACTAGGAGGCCACTCGTTGCGGCGGAGCGGAAGCCGGGACATCAGGCGACCCGGGGAAGATGGCTTCTTCAAGCTCCCCGCGCGCGTCGGCGAGGTAAGCCTTGAGGACATGGGCCAGCTGCTTGGCCCGATTCGGCGCTGCTAGATACTCCGCGGCGTTGCCGAGGTACTCGCCCACATACTCACGAACCTCTTCCAAGAGGTCTTGCCGCGCTTCGCTGTAGCTGGAGCCCTGACCGTACAGAGCGAACTCGGACAGCCACACGCTCACCGAGCCATCCGCGCGCATCACCTCCGGCGCAAACCGTCGATCTCGGACCATCGCCACCGCTTCGCTCTCGCCGATCAGCACGGCCCGATCGGGCGCACTCCCGCGCGTGATGAACAGCGGCCGATGCCCCTGAACCGCGTCCGAGAAGTACGGCCCCGCCCTCTCGCGAAACTGGGTGATGGTCACTGACTCACGCATGGGCACTCCTCGTCCAAGGTTCAAGTTATCGTCAGAGCATACGCAACGTACAGAGCGTACGCCTGAGCCTACTTGGGCTCGGGCCTACACCAGGAACCTCGAAGACCCGCTGGAGGACGTCGCCCTCCGGAACGTCTGGAAGATAGTGGTCCTCCCCTGACGCAGTTGTCGTCGACCGCCCGGCCATCGAGTTCAGACCAGCCGCGGACGGCTCGGTCACACTCGCCGTCGACAGCAGAAAGCAAGACGCATCTCGAACCGTAACTGGATATCAACGCTCGCTACTTGATCTGGTCGTAGACCTTGAACATCGGCAGGTACATGGCGATGACGATGAAGCCCACGATGCCGCCGACCACGATGATCATGATCGGCTCCAGGATGGAGGTCAGCGCCTTGACCGCCGCCGCCACCTGGTCCTCGTAGAAGTCGGCGATCTTCGACAGCATCGTCTCGATCGCGCCCGTCTCCTCGCCGACGCCCACCATCTGGGTGACCATCACCGGGAAGGCCGCGGGTACTTTGCGCATCGGCACGGTGATCGTGCCGCCCGACTTCACGGACTCCCCGACGTCCTCCATCGCCAATTCGATCACCCGGTTGCCCGATGTGCGGCCGGTGATCTCGATCGCCTCAAGCATGGGCACGCCGGCGGCGATCAGCGCCGAGAAGGTACGCGAGAAGCGCGCCAGCGCCACCTTCTGCACGATGTCGCCGATCTTCATCGGCACCTTCAGCTTGAAGGTGTCCCACTGGATCCGGCCGCGCTCGGTGGCCTTCCAGCGCTTGAAGGCGTAGACCACGGCGGCCATGCCGGCGAACATCAGGTACCACTTGGCCGTGACGAAGTGCGAGAGCGCGACGGTGAACTTGGTGATGATCGGTAGGTCGCCGCCGAAGTCCTTGAACACACCTTCGAAGACCGGCACCAGGAAGGCCACGAGGGCGAACAGCACGATCACCGCGAAGCTGCCGATCACCGACGGATAGATCATCGCGGCGCGGACCTGACGCCGTAGGGACTCGTCGGACTCGAGCTGATCGGACACCCTGACCAGGGTTTGCTCCAGGATGCCGCCGGTCTCGCCCGCGGCGACCATGGCCACGTACAGGTCGTTGAAGATGTCGGGGTGGCGGTTGAGCGCCTCCGAGAAGGCCAGCCCCGCCTCCACGTCCTTGCGGACCTCGACGAACGCTTCCTTGAGCATGTCGTTCTCGGTCTGCTCCTCGAGCACGTAGAGCGCGCGCAGCAGCGACATCCCCGAGGAGATCATCACCGACAGCTGCCGGGTGGCGATCGTCAGGTCGGCGGACTTGACCCGCTTGAGGTTGGCGAGGATATCCCCGGCGCTGGCGGACTTGAGCTCCTCGATGTCGAGGACGATCAGGCCCTTCGACCGCAGCTGCGAGGAGACGGCCTGCTTGTCGCCGGCCTCGATCTCGCCGTTGGTCGGGACCCCCGCCAGGTCCAGGGCCTTGAAGGAGAAGTTGGCCATGGGTCAGGCCACCCGGACGGTGCCCATCAGGCGCCGCAGCTCCTCGGGAGCGCCAGAGCGACTCTCGGCCAGCTCGCGGCCGATCGTGTGCCGGCGCACCAGGTCTGCCAGCGAAGCGTCCATGGTCTGCATGCCATGGCTGGCGCCGGTTTGCAGGGTGGAGTAGATCTGGTGGGTCTTTCCCTCCCGGACCAGGTTGCGCACGGCTGGCGTGGGCACCAGCACCTCGGCCGCGACGCAGCGCCCGCGCCCGTCGGCGGTGGGCAGCAGCTGCTGGGTCACGATGCCCTGGAGGGCGATCGACAGCTGCATCCGCACCTGGTGCTGCTGGGCCGGCGGGAACACGTCGACGACCCGGTCGACCGTCTGGGCCGTGTCTTGGGTGTGCAGGGTGGCGAAGACCAGGTGGCCCGTCTCGGCCGCAGTGAGAGCGGTGGAGATGGTCTCCAGATCGCGCATCTCGCCCACGAGGATCACGTCCGGGTCCTGGCGCAGCGCAGCCTTCAGCGCCATCGCGAAGCTCTGGGCGTCGGCCCCCACCTCGCGCTGGTTGACGATGCACTTCTTGTGACGGTGCAGGAACTCGATCGGATCCTCGATCGTCATGATGTGCTCGCTGCGCTCCTGGTTGATCACATCGATCATGGCCGCGAGGGTGGTGGACTTGCCCGAGCCCGTCGGACCGGTGACCAGCACGAGGCCGCGGGGCTTCCTCGTAAAGTCACGAAGGATCGCGGGCAGCCCCAGGTCGCCCAGCGCCGGCATCTCCTGCGGGATCAGGCGGAAGGCGGCCCCGATCGAGGCGCGCTGAAAGTACGCGTTCACGCGGAAGCGGGCCTTGCCGGGGATGGAGTAGGCCAGGTCGATCTGCCAGTCGGTCTCCAGCTTCTGGCGCTGGGCGTTGGAGAGGATCGAGTAGACGATCTCGCGCACCTCCTGGGGACCCAGGATGGGCGCGTCGATGGCCTGGAGCTGCCCCCGCTTGCGCAGCATGGGCGGCGAGCCCGCGGTCAGGTGCAGGTCCGAGGCCCCGGTCTCCAGGACCTCGAGCAGGATGTCGGCGAAATCGATCTCCATGGCTTGCTCCCCTATAGGCGCCCGGGCGCCATCCCGTGACCCTGGCCAGCTCGGCCATCGAGGTGGTGCCCTGCTTGACGCGTTCGAAGCCGTCGTCTCGCAGCGGGCGCATGCCCTCGCGGACGGCCACCGTGCGGATCGCGTCCGCCGAGGCCCTCTCCACGGTCAGGGCGCGGATCTCCTCGGAGACCTTCATGACCTCGTACAGGCCCTGGCGCCCCTTGTACCCCGTGCCGCCGCACCGGCTGCAGCCCACCGGCTCGTAGGCCGGGAGGTCGCTCTGCCCAGGGAAGCCGGCGGCCTCCAGCGCGGCGCTGGTGAGCGTCGTCTGGCGGCGACACTGCCCGCACAGGGTCCGGACGAGCCGCTGGGCCACCACGCAGTCAAGCGCCGAGGCCGACAGGAACGGCTCGATGCCCATCTCGGTCAGACGCGAGACCGCCGACGGCGCGTCGTTGGTGTGCAGCGTGGACAGCACGAGGTGCCCGGTGAGGGCCGACTCGACGGCGATCCGGGCCGTCTCGGCGTCGCGGATCTCGCCGACCATGATGATGTCGGGGTCCGCGCGCAGCATGGAGCGAAGGCCGCGGGCGAAGGTGAGGCCCGACCTCATGTTGACCTGCACCTGGTTGATGCCGGCCAACTGGTACTCGACCGGGTCCTCGATCGTGATGATGTTCTTGTCGACCGAGTTGACCGCGGTGAGCGCCGCGTACAGCGTGGTCGACTTGCCCGAGCCGGTCGGCCCGGTGACCAGCACGGCGCCGTGGGCCCTGTGGAAGGCGCGCTCGAACCGGCTGCGACCCTCGCCCTCCATGCCCAGGGTGTCCAGGTCCAGCAGCGCCTGGCCCTTGTCCAGCAGGCGCATCACGATGCCCTCGCCGTGCACGGAGGGCATGCTCACGATGCGCACGTCCACCGGCCGCTTCTCCACGGTCAGCCCTACCCGACCGTCCTGGGGGATCCGCTTCTCGGCGATGTCCAGATCGCCCATGATCTTGATCCGCGACACCACGCCCGCAACCATGCGCCGGGGGATGATGGTGGTCTCCGAGAGCACGCCGTCCACGCGAAAGCGCACGCGCATGTTGCGGCCGTCGGGCTCCAGGTGGATGTCCGAGACCCCCTCGTTCACCGCCTGGCCGATGATCGAGTTGACCAGCTTGATGACCGGGGCGTCCTCGGCCGACTCGCGGATCTCGGTGACCGGAGCGAGGTCTTCCTCGTCCTCCTCCATCGCGCTGGCCACCGCCTCGTCGAGGCGGCTCATGCGGGCGATCACCCCGCTGATGTCGTCGGGCGAGGCCACGGCGGGCCGGACCTCGTGGCCCGTCATCAGCTTCAGGTCGTCCAGGGCCAGGACGTTGGAGGGGTCGGCCATGGCCACGATCAGGGCGCCCGACTCATCGAAGCCGACCGGCACCGCGTCGAAGCGCTTGGCGGCCTGCGGGCTGACCAGGTTCACCGCCGCGAGGTCGGGGTGAAAGACGTTCAGGTCCACGTAGTCGAGACCGAAGCGCTCCGCCAGCGCGTGGGCCAGCTGCTCGCTCGACACGGCCCCCCACTCGAGCAGGAGCAGGCCGGTGCGCTTTCCCTGCCTGCGCGACTCCGCTACAGCGGCGTCGGCCTGCTGGCGGTCCACGTAGCCGAGCTCCACGATCACGTCGGCGATGAAGCGCGAGGGACCGGTGCGGCGCGTGGGCGGCGTCAGCCCCGTGGCGTCTACCCGGGGCTTGGCGGCGATGGTCTGTGAAGGCGCTCCATTCACCGGGCGTCCAGCACCTGCTGGGTGAGCGACCCCTCGTCCACGAAGCCCTCGATCAGCACCGCCTTGCGGCTCTTGCCGACGATGACCACGGAGGGGGCCTGGGTGATGCCCAGGCCGGTGACGATGCGCCGGTAGCGCGCGAGGTGGGCGATCCCGTCCGAGAAGACGGCCACCCGCTTCTTGCCGCGCAGCGAGCGGACCGCCGACTGGGTCGCGTCGTCGTCGGCCCCGGGCTGGCGGAAGAACAGGACCACGGTCTCCTTCGACTCCAGCGCCCTGGCGACCTTGGGAGGCACGCCGGCGGTCGTGGCGGGGGGCTTCCTGGCCCCGGACGTGGCCCCGGACGTGGCGGCGGCCTTGGAGGGCGCGCTCTTAGGCTCGGCCTTCGAGGGGGCGCCGGCCTTGGGTGAGGCCTTCGAGGGCGCAGCGTTCGATGGGGTGGGCTTCTTGAGCGAAGGCGCGGCCTTCCTGAGCGTGGGGGCGTCGGCGATCGACGGCCGGCCGGGCTTGGCGGGCGTGAGGGTCGGGGCGGCTGCGCTCTGATCCGCTTGCGCGCGCTCTTGGGCCGAGCGCATGGAGGCGAAGGTGGCGACCGCCAGAACGGCGCCGAGCAGAGCGAGTACGAATGGCCGGGACACTGCCATAGCCCCCGTATCGGCAGACCGGACGAATGGTTGAGAGCTCCTGGCCCGACAAGGTCACGCCAGGGCCCGGCGCATGACCGTCACGGGGGCCTCGCGGCCGGTCCAGCGTTCGAGGCTGAGGACCCCCTGCTGGACGAGAACCTCCAGCCCGGGCACGAACCGGGCGCCGGCGCAGCGGGCCCACCGCTCGACCGGCGTGGGCGCCGCGCCGTAGACCAGGTCGACCACGGTGGCCGGCGGATCGACGTCCGCGAGGCCCAGGCGATCGATGGCGTCGCCGGGCTCGCCCTGATCGAGGCCGACGCTCGTGCAGTTGACCACGAGATCGCCCGCCGTGGGACGGGCCGCCCACTCCACCCCGAGGTCCTCGGCCAGCGCGCGGCCACGCTCGGGCGTCCGGTTCCACACCGAGACCAGCGCGCCGGCGTCGGCCAGCGCCCAGGCCACCGCACGCGCCGATCCACCGGCGCAGAGCACCGTCGCCTCCAGGCCTCGGGGGTCGGTTCCCAGCGCGGCGAGGAACCCGGGGGCATCGGTGTTGTCGGCCCCGATCGAGCCGTCCCACTCGAAGGTCAGCGTGTTGGCCGCGCCGATCGCCGCCACCGCGGGCCCGGCCTGGTCGGCCATGCGCCGCGCCGCCTCCTTGTGGGGCACGGTCACGTTGAGCCCGCGAAAGCCCGAACGCGGCAGGGCCCGGACGGCCTCTTCGAACAGGTGGGGCGGGAGCGGCACCTTCACGTAGCGCCAGTCCAGGCCCAGCTTGGCCAGCGCGGCCCGGTGCATCGCCGGCGACCGGCTGTGGCCGACGGGGAAGCCGGCCACGCCGAGCAGCGTGCGGCCCATCAGGGCTTGGTCGGGGAGCGCCCACCGCGCTTGGCGCGCTCGCGGTTGTAGCGCGCGACATCGCGCTGGAACCGCGCGTCGGTCCTGGAGAAGGCGTGCTCGCCCCTGGTGCCGGGCTTGACCACGTAGAAGAGGAACTTCGTCCGCGCCGGCTTGGCGGCGGCGCGGATCGACGAAAGCCCCGGACTGCCGATCGGCCCCGGCGGCAGGCCCCGTCGCGTGCGTGTGTTGTAGGGGGAGTTGACCGCCAGCTGCGATTGGGTCAGGGGCTTGGTCCAGTTGCTCGTGGCGAAGCGGATCGTGGCGTCGATTCCCAGCGGGATGCCGTTGCGCAGCCGGTTGTAGATCACCGAGGCGATCACCGGGCGCTCCTTGGCCACGGCGGCCTCGCGGTCGATCATCGACGCGATGGTGAGGACGTCATAGGGGCTGAGGTGTCGCCGCTTCGCATCCCCCAGATCGACGCCCCGGAAGTTGCGCTTGAAGGACCTCAGCTGCTCCGAGACGAGCGCCGAAGTGGGCTTGCCCTTCTTCAGCTCATAGGTCGCGGGGAACAGGAAGCCCTCCAGGCTGGTCGCTCCCTTGGCGCCGTAGGAACGAGGGTCGAGCTGGGACGACTTGCGGGTGAGGGCCAGGTAGTCGCCGCGCAGGTCGTCTCCCACGATGGACGACACCTCGCGGCGCGAGCGACCCTCGGGCACCGCCACGCGCACCACATCGGGCGGCGGCCCCTCGGAGATCGCGTCCATGGCCGCGATCAGGGACATGTCGCGCTTCAGGGTGAAGGCCCCCGCCTTGAAGTCGTCCCGGCGGCCGGCCACCGTGGCCCGGGTCTGGAAGAAGAACGCGCTGGAGACCACTCCCCGCTTCTCCAGCAGGTCGGCGATGTCGCTCACGCTCGCGCCCTCCGGGATGCGGACTCCTACGGCGGCGTGACCCTCCCCCTTGAACGGCTCGAAGAGCGAGAAGGCCAGCCAGGCAACGGCCAGCGCGATCACCGCCAGCACGACCATGGCGACCCATCGCAGGGGCCGCCTCTTGACCGGCTCGCCGGCGCCTGCCGCTCGCCGGCGCTCGAGCAGCTCGGTGGCGGCGGCGCTGCGGGCCTCGGCGACCGGGTCCGCGGAGCGACGGCGCGAGCGTCGCGACCGCCTGCCTCCTTTGTCGCCCTTCAGACCCGACGGGGTCGCCGGAAACGGGGGCGGCTGCTGTGGAGGGCGCACGGTGGTCGCGACGGCGTGTGGCTCGCGCTCGGCTTCCGGTGAGGGCTCCAGATCCGGCTCGGGCCCCCGAGGTGGCTCCGGCTCGGACGCGGGGTCGGGGTCGGACTCGGGCTCGGAGTCGGAGTCGGGGTCGGGGTCCGGCGGAAGCGGCTCAGGCTCGGGCTCGGGCTCGAGCTCCGGCGGAAGCGGCTCGGGCTCGGGCTCGGAATCGAGCTCCGGCAGAAGCGGTTCGGGCTCGGGCTCGGAATCGAGCTCCGGCAGAACCGGTTCCGGCTCGGGCTCGGAATCGAGC
>JBPCNQ010000162.1:0-4421 GCA_051001095.1 Thermoleophilaceae bacterium | reverse complement strand
GTCGCGCGGCCGGGCAGCCGGCGCTCGATCTCGCGCGCCACCGCCAGCGCGGCGCGGCGGATCTCGTAGAAGTCGTAGCGCGGCTCGCAGTGCACGTAGACGTGTATGCCGCGCGATCCAGACGTCTTGGGATAGCCCTCCAGGCCGTGCTCGCCCAGCAGCTCGTGGACGGCCATGGCGACATCGCGCACGTCGCTCCAGTCGCTGGACTCGGGGGTGGGGTCGAGGTCGATCCTCAGCTCGTCGGGGTGGTCGCCGTCCGGGGCGCGCACCGGCCACGGGTTCCAGTCGCACACGTTGAGGTTCAGCGCCCAGGCCATGCTCGCCCGGTCCTGGCACAGCAGGTAGTTGGCGTTGCGCCCGCTGGGGAAGGAGATCGTCATCTGCTCGATCCACTCCGGCGCGTGCTTGGGCACCCGCTTCTGGAAGAAGAACTCGCCGCCGGCGCCCGCGGGGAACCGCTTCATCGAGGTCGGCCGGTCGCGCAGGTGGCCGAGGATGGCGTCGCCCACCTCGAGGTAGTACTCGCAGAGGTCGAGCTTGGTGAGGCCCTCCTCGGCGAAGAAGACCTTGCCCGGACTGGTGAAGCGGACCTCCTTGCCGTCGAGCGAGAGCATCGTGTGGTCGGACTTCGCCATTTTGGGGAACGATATGCCCATGGAGATCGAAGTCCTGCAAGCCGACGTGACCAAGCTGGAGGTCGATGCCATCGCCAACGCCGCGAATACCGAGCTGCTGCACGGCGGCGGCGTGGCCGCAGCCATCTCCCGGGCCGGAGGCCCGACGGTCCAGCGCGAGTCCGACGCCCGCTCCCCCATCGGCCTGGGCGAGGTGGTGGAGACGGGCGCGGGCGACATGCCCGCCCGCTGGGTGATCCACGCGGCGACGATGGAGCTGGGAGGTCCCACCTCGGCCGACATCGTCGCGCGCGCCACCCGCGCGAAGCTGGAGAAGGCCGAGGAGCTCGTCGCCCGCTCGCTCGTGCTCGTGGGCTTCGGGACCGGGGTCAGGGGCTTCCCGCTCGATGAGGCCGCGGAGCTGATGGTGGGAGCCGTGCGCAAGCACGACGGGGCCTCGCTGCAGCGGGTGGTCTTTGCCGTGCACGGAGAAGACGCCGAGCTGGCCTTCTCCGCCGCCCTGTCCCGATGAACCTGCCCGCCCTGGTCGCACCGGACTCCTTCAAGGGCACCTTCGGCGCGGCCGAAGTGGCCGGCGCCATCGCGCGCGGCCTGCGCTCGGGCGACGGGCTGGAGGCGATCGAGCTGCCCGTGGCCGACGGCGGCGAGGGCACGATGGAGGCGCTGCTCAGCGCGCTGGAGGGTGAGGTGCGCAGCGCCACCGTGTCCGGTCCGCTGGGCGATCCCGTGGAGGCCCAATTCGGCCTGCTGGCCGAGGGCGGCGCGGTGGTGGAGTGCGCCCGGGCCAGCGGGCTGGGGCTCGTGCCCGAGGACCGCCGCGACCCGATCGCCGCCTCCACGCGCGGCACCGGCGAGCTGATTGCCGCGGCGTGCGAAGCGGGGGCGGAGTCGATCGTGCTGGCGGTGGGCGGCTCGGGCACCACCGACGGCGGCGAGGGCGCCGTGGGCGCACTCCACGACGCCGGGCTGCGCCCCCGGATCGAGGTGGTCTGCGACGTGCGGACGCCCTTCGAGGACGCGCCGCGGGTGTTCGCCCCCCAGAAGGGCGCCACGTCCGCCCAGGTCAAAGAGCTGGAGGAGCGCCTGCGCCGCCTGGCCGAGCAGGCCCCCAAGGACCCGCGGGGCGAGCCGATGACCGGGGCGGCCGGGGGACTGGCGGGCGGGCTGTGGGCACACATGGGGGCCAGGCTGGTGGCCGGCGCGCCCTACGTGCTGGACCGGATCGGCTTCGACTCTCTCATGCGCGCCTCGGCGTTCGTGGTCACCGGCGAGGGCCGTCTGGACCGCCAGACGCTCCAGGGCAAGGTGGTCGGGGAGGTGGCCACCCGGTCGCGTCAGGCCGGAGTGCGCTCCTACGCCGTGGTGGGCCGCCGCGAGCTCGATCTCTTCGCGGCCCGCATCCTCGACCTCGAGCGGGTGATCGAGGCCACGACGCTCGAGGAGATCGAGGCGGCGGGGCGGGAGTTGGCCGCGCTGGTGAGCGCAGCTTGATGACGGCAGACTTGCTCAGGACATCAGCTCCGCCACCACCGCCTCGTAGAACCCGTCGCCGTGCCCGGACTCAGTGCGCACCACGTTGCTAGCGGTAGCGGCAGCGTCGGAGTTGGCTACCAGGTAGAAGAGCCCGACGGCCGGGGCGACGGTCATGTCCTCGGCCGAATCGCCTACCGCGATGCACTCGTGCGGCGCGTATCCGCGCGCTCGCATGTGCCACGTAACCGCCGCCGCCTTCGACGTCTCGCGTGGGATCAGGTGGTAGACGCGCCCGCCTGTGTGCGAGCCGCCGTTGTCCACCAGCCGCAGGCCACCGTGGCCCTCGCGCTCCAGCAGGCCGTTGGCCTCGACGGGGTCGACCGTGCCGCGATAGAGATGGGAGACGAACCGATCGCGATGCCAGGGACTGTGGTGGACGAGCCGATCGCCGTAGGCCTCGAGCAGCAGCGACGGCGCCCCCGAGGCCTCTATCAGCTCGTGCGGCGAGCGCCCTTGCGCGGGGTCGAACTCGCCGCACAGGAAGTGCTCGTCTGAGCCCACCACCACGCCGCCGCCGATCTCGTAGATGTAGGAGTCCTGGCCCAGCAGGCGCGCGTCCTCCATCACCTGGGCCTTTCGCCGCCCCGACATGCAGACCACCTCCACCCCGGCGCGGTGGCAGACCTCCAGGCCGCGGGCCGGCAGGAGCGTGAAGCCGCCCTCACCGTCGCGGAACAGCGAGGCGCCGGCCCCCAGCAGGGTGCCGTCCAGATCCGTGTAGACGCAGCGCAGCGCCATCAGGCCGCTGCACCGCGAAGCGAGACGAACGGCGGACGTTCCACGATGCCCGCGCCCGCGGAAGCGTCCACCAGACGGCCGTCGCGCCGGAGCCGCTCCACCACGACGGCGAGGACCGCGTCGGCCATGGGTCGCAGCGCCTCCAGCGACTGGTGGGCGTTCAGCCGCTCCCCCAGGTCGACCTGGACCATGGCCGATGCTCCGATCAGCTCGCGCAGGTCCAGCAGCATCGCCGCCTCCACTCCGTAGCCCGTGGAGAACGGCATCCGCTCGAACAAACCACGCGCGCCGGCGACCTCGCCCGAAAGCGGTTGAATAAGCCCAGCGAGGTCTGGATAGAAGGCGTCGAGCAGCGGCCGAGCGGTCAGTTGGCTGACCCGCCCTCCTCCGCCCGCCAGCTCGAAGCCGCCGATGCGGAACGCTCGTTGGTAGGTGGCTTTGGTGAACAGGGCCGACGGGTCGGTGAGCAGAGGTCCGACCAGGCCGGTCACGAAGGCGGGTGAGAAGCCGGGGGTGTCCGCGTCGAGGTAGACCACCAGGTCGCCCCGGGCCACCGACAGGGCGCGCCACATCGCGTCGCCCTTGCCCAGGGCCGGCCCCAGCTCGGGCACCAGATCGTTCTCCTGGGCCACCTCGGCACCGGCGACGGCGGCAAGGTACGCTGTGCCGTCGGCGGAGTCCGAATCGACCACCAGCACCTGGTCGACGAGCCCCTTCAGCCCCAGGATCCGCTCCACCGCCGGGCCCACGGTTTCCGCGCACTCGCGCGCCGGGAGCACCGCGGTGACCGAACGGTCCTTGCGCTCGAGCAGGCCGTCGAGGCCGAAGTCGGCATGGTGGGCGGACCGGATCACCGCGGGCCTACTATGGCTGACCGTGCCCGTGGTCCCCGAAACCCCGCGCGCCCGGGGGGCAAGCCCACCGGGGGGCCCCCACGGATCCCCCTGGGAGGCGATCCTGGAGCGCGGCGAGGGTGAGCAGCTCGTGGCCCGCTCGCGCGAGCGGGCCCAGGACGCGCTGATCAAGCCGACTCCCATCGATCTCCCTCCCAAGCCCCTCGAAGCGCTCGCGGGCGCCGGCATCGAAGGCCTCTACGCCCACCAGACCGACGCGCTGGCCTCGGCGTATGCCGGGCACACCATCATCACCACCGGCACCGCCAGCGGCAAGTCGCTGGCCTTCAACCTGCCGGTGCTCGACACCCTGTGCGGGGACCGCTCCGCGCGCGCCCTCTACCTCTATCCGACCAAGGCCCTGGCCCAGGACCAGGCACGCGCGCTGCACGCCTTGCGCCTGCCCTACCTGCGCCCCGCGATCTACGACGGCGACACACCGCGCGAGGAGCGCCGCGCGATCCGCCAGAAGTCGAACCTGATCCTGACCAACCCCGACATGCTCCACGTGGGGGCGCTGCCCAACCATCGTCAGTGGGGCGACCTGCTGGCCAACCTGGCCTGGATCGTGGTGGACGAGGCGCACACCTACCGCGGCGTGTTCGGCTCACACGTGGCC
>JBPCNQ010000161.1:0-8243 GCA_051001095.1 Thermoleophilaceae bacterium | reverse complement strand
CCGCGGTCGCGGCGGACCATCTCCTGGTTGAGCGCGACGGCGTTGCGGCGAACGGCGGGAATCGTCCAGCGGTCGTTCTGCACCTGGTACACCGGCGCCTCGTCCCAGACGGCCACCCCGCGGCGGTCCAGTGCCTCCAGCAAGGCGGGATCGAGCGGATAGTGGGAGCGCACCACGTTGGCCCCGAGATCATCGACGCGGCGCAGGAACGAGGCTCGCTGCGGAGCACGCCAGGCCGATCCCAGCAGGGGATCGTCCTCGTGCACGCTGACCCCGCGCAGCCGCCGCGGCGCTCCGTTGATAAGCACCGTGCCGTCCGCGCGCCTGCGCAGGTCGCGCACGCCGAAGGAGGTGCGATAGCGGGCGGTCAGGGGCCTGGCCGCCTTTCCCTCCCCCGGCACCCGGACCTCGGCCGCCAAGCCGTAGAGGTTGCCGCGCCGGATGTCCCAGCGCTTGGGCTTTCGGATGGTGAAGCGGGTCACGAGCTCGCGCCGCTGCCCCGCCGAGAGGTAGCGCGGGGTGATGCTGATGCGCCGGCCGCCACGCGCAACGTGACCCGTGAGCGGACCTTGCGACGGGTCGCGAGGAGATGCGCACCACCAGCCGGTTGCGTCCCGGTCGCAGCTCGGGCAGCTCGGCCTCGAAGGGCAGGTAGTTGCCCGCGTGAGTGGCTATCCGGCGGCCGTTGAGGTACACGGTGGAGAAGTGCCCCGCGCCCTCGAAGCGGACGATCCAGCGCGTGCCCTTGGGCGCCCGGGGGCATCGAGCTCACGCCGAAACCAGCCCACCGAGGAGCGGTTGGTCGTCCGTTCGCGGGCATTCCAGTCGAAGGGGAGCGTGATCGGTCGCCAGCCCGCGAGCGACGTCTGGCTCATGTACCGCCCGGCCAGGCCGGCGTTCGCGTCGTCGAGGCGGAAGTACCAGGTGCTGCCGAGCAGCCTGCGCGTGGGCGAGCCCTCCCGCACCGCCGGGCGACCACGAGGGGGCGCCGCCTCGGGCACGGGGTACACCGCGCCCGGCGCCTCCGGGCTGCGCGGCACCGGCTCGGGCGTGAGCTCAGCGCCAGGATCGGCCGCGAGGACGGGGGCGGGCGTCACCGCGCACGTGAGGACCCAAGACCCCGTAGCCGCATGCCGCCCATCAACTCCACATGGTGAACCGAGTTTCGCCCTCTGCCCGTTCACATCTTCAGACACCCAGACGCTCCCTCAGCTCCAGTGCGTTGCGCACCGCGAAGCCCTCCCAGTCGTTGCGTGAACCAGCTCGGGTGGCGGAGCTCGAAGCAGAGCCGTCCCTCCGGCAGGCCGGCCAGGACCTCGGCCAGCAGGTGGTCGTCACGCTCGAAGCTGCCGGGCAGCTGCCAGACGACCGGCCCCAGCCGTCCCGCGTCCACGAGCGGCTGGATGCGCTCGTAGTAGCGCTCCAACCCCGGCCCGACGTCGCGCAGGCGCTTCATGTGGGTCAGATATCGGCTGGCCTTGAGGCTGAACTCGAAGCCCTTCGGGGTCTGCTCCACCCAGCGGGCGACCGCGTCGGGTGAGGCCAGGCGGTAGAAGGTCGAGTTGACCTCAACCGTGTCGAAGCACTCCGCGTAGCGCTCCAGCCAGCGGCGCTTGGCCAGCCCCTCGGGGTAGAGCCCCCCACGCCAGTCGTCATAGTTCCAGCCTGAGCACCCGACCCGGACGGCATGTGCGGAAGCTGCGCCCATGGGTAGCCACTTGCCGCGATCGGTCCCCCGGAAACGAACAGGAGCTCAATGCCCCGGACCCCCGAAAGCACCCAGCAGGACACCGAAGAGCCGGACCGGCGCAACCCCTGGGAGGCCTATGCCCCGGACGCGGACCGCCCGCCCCTGGCCTCCTACGCCACGATCGCCGGAGGGTTCTCGTGCGGGCTGGCCACGTTCCTCGTGATCCGCCGCCAGCAGGCGGGCGGCCTGCCCGAGCGCGTCGCCCTCCAGGACATCGGCGTGGTCGCGGGAGCCAGCTTCGCGCTCAGCCGTCTTTTGACCAAGAAGAAGGTGACCGCCTTCCTCCGGGCGCCGTTCACCGAGTACGAGGGCAAGGGCGACGCCCCGGGCGAGCTGGAGGAGCGACCGCGGGGGAGCGGTCCCAAGCGCGCGATCGGCGAGCTGCTCACATGCCCCTACTGCCTCGACATGTGGGCGGCCACCGCCGGCATCATCGGCCTGGTGCTCGTTCCGCGCGAGACCCGCGTGGTGACCTCGATCCTGGCGGCCTTCGGCCTCTCCGACCTGTTCCAGGGCGTCTACCGCAAGTCCATAGGCGGGTGATAGCCCCCCGGGTGCGGTGCGCGGCGACTGGTGGAGGCTTAGAGGACTGGGGCGGCTAGGCCGAGGCCCGCTCAGATCGGGCGCAGCATGGAGCTCCCGCAGTTGCGGCAGATCACGTTGGCCGTGTCCGACATCCGGGCGATCGTGGAATGGGCGCCGCAGTTGTCGCACTCCGAGCGCAACTCGAAGCGGTGCAGGCAGTTCACGCAGCGGTAGCGACCGGCCAGGTTGGTCGCCCTCAGCCACGGCTCCCCGCAGGAGGGACATTGGGGCCCGAGGTCGACGGCGAACTCAGTCACGTCGCTGATTGTGGCTGGCCGACCGGACCCGCCCGCGCAGGTAGTCGGACGCCGCCATCGCCCGCTTGCCCGGTGGCTGGACCTCCAGCAACTCGAGCGCGCCGGAGCTCGTGCCCATCAGCAGGGTCCCGCCCTCGGCGCAGAGTAGGCCCTTCCTCGCAGCGACGCCCTCGGCCACCCGGGCCCGGCGTACACCGAGGCGGTCGTCCGACCCGCCGTCCACCCACGTCCCGATGTGGGGGTTCAGCGCGCGGACGGTGCGCTCCAGCTCGACGGCCGGCCGGGCCGGGTCCAAGCGGCGCTCGTGGCCCTCCACCTTCTCCGCGTAGGTCACGCCCTCGGCGGACTGGGACGCCGGTCCGGGCCGGGTGTCCAGCGCCTCCACCAGCAGCTCGCCGCCGAGCTCGGCGAGGCGCGGAGCCAGGGTGCCTTAGTCGTCGGCAGCGTGGATCGGCTCGTCGCGCGCCAGGAGCACCGGCCCGGCGTCCAGCTCGGCGATCGGGCGCATGATCGAGACCCCGGTCCGCTCGTCACCGGCCTGGATCGCCCGCTCGACCGGCGCTGCGCCTCGCCAGCGCGGAAGCAGGGACGGGTGCACGTTGTAGGCGTCATGGGCGCCGAGCAGCTCGTCGCCGATGATCGCGCCGTAGGCGCACACGCAGAGGGCATCGGGCGCGGCCGCGGCGATCCGGGCAACGGCCTCCGGGTCGTCTAGATTCTCGGGCTGGGCCAGCTCGATGTCCAGCTCCCGGGCCCGGTCGGCCACCGAAGGCGACTGCGTTTGGCGCCCCCGTCCGCGCCGGCGGTCGGGGCGCGAGACCACGAGCACCGGCCGATGCTCGGACTGCGCCAGGCGGTCGAGCACCGTGGCGGCGAAGTCGGTGGTGCCCAGGTAGACGGTGCGCATCGTGATCCAGGCTAGATGCTTGATTCCTCACAGCCGCGGCCACGGATGACGCGCCATACCGGCGCTGATCGCCCACGGTCGCCCCTCGCGGCTACGGTGATCGTGGCAAAATGGTGGCCATGTGCCTGATCATCTACCTCCAGTCCACGGGCGTGCTCGACCGGAGGGTCGTGAAGTGAGCGTCTCGGAGGAGCTCCTCTCCGAGCTGCAGGCGATCTGCGGCACCGAGCACGTGCCCACCCACCGCCACCAGCTGCGCACCTATGAGTCCGACGGGCTGCTGCAGTACGCGCAGATCCCCGGAGCGGTGGTGCTACCGGGCACCGGCGAGGAGGTGCGGCGGGTGGTGGCGGCCTGTCACCGCAGCGCCACGCCGTTCGTGGCGCGCGGCTCGGGGTCCGGCTTGTCCGGTGGCGCGATGCCCGTGCAAGACGGCGTGGTGATCGCGCTTTCACGCTTGCGCCGCATCCTCGAGGTCGACCTGGCCAACCAGCGCGTGGTGGTCGAGCCGGGGGTGACCAACATCGCCGTGTCCGAGGCCGTCGGCCCGGACCACTTCTATCCGCCCGACCCCTCCAGCCAGATCGTCTGCTCGATCGGCGGCAACGTGGCCGAGAACTCGGGCGGCGCCCACTGCTTCAAGTACGGCTTCACGACCAACTACGTGACCGGCCTGGAGGTGGTGCTGTCCGACGGGCAGGTCGTGCAGCTGGGCGGCAAGGGCGTCGACGTGCCCGGCTACGACCTCGTCGGCGCCTTCGTCGGCTCGGAGGGCACGCTGGGCGTGGCCACCAAGATCACCCTGCGCGTGGTGCCCTCCCCCGAGACCACCCGCACGCTGGTGGCCTTCTTTGACTCCACCTCCGAGGCCGGCGAGGTGGTCTCCGAGCTGGTGTCCGAGGGCATCGTGGCCGGCGCCCTGGAGATGATGGACAACCTCGCGATCCGCGCTGCCGAGGAGGCGACCAACGCCGGCTACCCCCAGGACGCCGGCGCCGCGCTGGTGATCGAGCTCGACGGCTCCGAGCACGAGTGCGAGGCCCGCTTCGACCAGGTGGTGGCGATGTGCGAGGCGGGGGGCGCCTGGAAGGTGCGGGTGGCCGCCGACGAGGACGAGCGAGCGCTGATCTGGAAGACGCGCAAGGCGGCGTTCGCCGCCATGGGACGGATAGCCCCCAACTACTACGTGCAGGACTCGGTGATCCCCCGGACCCGGATGGCGTCGGTGCTGGGCAAGATCGAGGAGCTGGGCGAGGAATACGGCCTGAAGGTGGCCAACGTCTTTCACGCCGGCGACGGCAACCTGCATCCGCTGGTCTGTTACGACGCCTCGGTGGAGGGCCAGCCCGAGCGGGCCGAGGAGCTGGCCGGCCTGATCGTCAAGGCCTGCGTGGACGAGGGCGGCTCGATCACCGGCGAGCACGGCGTGGGCGTGGACAAGAAGCACTACATGCCGTCGATGTTCGGCGAGGATGACCTGGCCACGTTCCAGCGGCTGCGCTGCGCGTTCGACCCGGGCGGGCTCGCCAACCCCGGGAAGGTGATGCCCACTCCGCGGCTGTGTGGCGAGGTGCCGGGGCCCTACCGGCGCCACCCCCTGGAAGAGGCCGGCTTGGCGGAGCGGATGTGAGCAGCAAGTCGGCCCCAGCCAGCAGGCAGTCGCCCCGGACGCACGACGAGCTCTCGGCCGTCCTTGGCGACGCCGTGCAGGGCGGAGCCTCCGTTCGATTCCGAGGCGGGGGAAGCAAGTTCCACTGGGGCGCCGCCGTCGCCGATTGCGATGTCGAGATCTCCACGCTCGGGCTCGACCGGATAGTCGAGCACAACGAGGGCGATCTCACCGCCGTCGTCGAGGGCGGCGCGACCTTCGCCTCGATGCAGGAGACCTTCGCCTCCGCCGGTCAGATGCTGGCGCTCGACCCGCCGCTCGGGGACGATGGCTCGGCCACCATCGGCGGAATCGTGGCCACCGCCGACTCGGGGCCGCTTCGCCACCGGTACGGGTCCGTGCGCGACCTCGTCGTCGGGATGACCGTCGCTCTGTCCGACGGCACCGTGGCCAAGTCCGGCGGCAAGGTGATCAAGAACGTGGCCGGCTACGACCTGGCCAAGCTGTTCGCCGGCGCGTACGGGACGCTCGGGGCCATCCTGCAGGTGGCGGTGCGCCTCCACCCGCTGCCCCCGCACACCGCCACCGCGGTGGGCGTGTCCGACGATGCCGCCGCCCTCGCCGCGGCGGTTAGAGAGCTGACCCACGCCCGCCTGGAGCTCCAGAGCATGGAACTGGTGTGGCAGGACGGTCGGGGCGCAGTGATGGCCCGCCTGGGCGGCGCCACCGTCGCCGACCCGTCCGCGGAGGTGGCCGGCCTGCTGGGCCGCCACCGGCTGGAAAGCAGGGTCGACGAGGACGACCAGGCGCTCTGGGACGGAGCGCGCAGGGCCCAGCGGTCGCGGGAAGGCATAGTGGTGCGGGTGTCCGGCGTACAAGATCAGACCGCCACGCTGCTGGAGCGGGCGCGAGAGCTCGATGCGCGCCTGGTCACCCGCGCCGCCTTCGGGCTCTCGTGGATCACCGTGGCCGACGGCGACGCGGTCGAGGCCTTGCGTGGCGCGCTGTCCCCCTCCCCCTGCGTAGTCCTGGACGCGCCCGCGGCCGGGCGGGAGGCCCTTGACGTGTGGGGGCCCCAGGACCCGGGGGCGATCGCGCTGATGAAGCGCGTGCGCGAGCGCTTCGACCCAGCCGGCGCGTGCGCGCCCGGACTGCTGGGAGGGCTTGCCTAGATGGAGGCGGGCCCGATTCAGATCGGTATCTGGGACGATGACAAGCCGCCCGAGCCCACGCTGATCGAAGACTGCGTGCACTGCGGCTTCTGCCTGCCCACCTGCCCCACCTACGCGCTCTGGGGCGAGGAGGCCGACTCCCCCCGGGGGCGGATCGTGCTCATGCGCGCCGGCCACGAGGAGTCCACGGAGCTCTCGGCGCCGATGGTCGACCACTTCGACAACTGCCTGGGCTGCATGGCCTGCGTGACCGCCTGCCCGTCGGGCGTGCAGTACGACAAGCTGATCGAGGACACTCGCGCGCAGGTGGAGCGCAAGTGGGAGCGCTCGGGCGCGGACAAGTGGACACGCAGGGTGGTGTTCGCGCTCGCCCCCCACCCCGAGCGGCTGAAGTGGCTGACGCCGCTCATGCGCTTCGGCCACGCCACCAAGCTGGACCGGCTGACGGCGCGGCTGCCATTGGGGCGGCTGTCCGAGGTGGCCAAGCTCGCTCCCGCGCCGCCCAGGCGCCGGCACCTGCCCGAGACCGTGTCCGCTCGCGGCGAGTCACGCGGCACCGTTGCCGTCTTGCGCGGATGCGTGCAGCGCGTGATGTTCTCCGGCGTGAACGCCGACACCGCCACCGTGCTGGCCGCCGAGGGCTGGGACGTCGCGGCGCCCCAGGACCCAAGTTGCTGCGGCGCGCTGCAGCTGCATTCCGGTGAAGGAACCGACGCCCGCGAGAACGCTCAGAAGACCATCGAGGCCCTGGAGGGCTACGAGCGGATCGTCGCCAACTCGGCCGGCTGTGGCTCGGCCATGAAGGACTACGGCCACGTGATGCGTGACGATCCCCAGTGGGCCGACCGGGCCCAGGCCTTCGCGGAGAAGGTCTGCGACGTGACCGAGATCCTGACCGAGGGCGAGCCGCGCGCAAAGCGGCACCCGGTGCACGTCAAGGTCGCCTACCACGACGCCTGCCACCTGGCCCACGCCCAGGGCGTGCGCCACCCCCCGCGCGAGCTGCTGCGGGGCATCCCGGGCGTGGAGATCGTGGAGCCGGCCGAGTGGGAGATCTGCTGCGGCTCGGCCGGCATCTACAACGTGGTCAAGCCCGAGGCGGCGGCCGAGCTGGGCCGGCGCAAGGCCCAGAACCTGCTCGACACGGGCGCCGAAGCGGTGGTGGCGGCCAACCCCGGCTGCACGCTGCAGATAACCGCACACACGCGCGAGCTGGGCTCAGAGCTGCCGGTCATCCACCCGGTCGAGCTGCTGGCCCGATCACTGAAGGGGGAGAGCTGATGGCAGTCGATGGCGTCGCGATCAAGGGGCCCGTCGAGGGTCGCGGCGAGGACTTCCTGACCCGCGAGGCGCTGGAGTTGCTTGCGCTGCTGCACCGCGAGCTGGAGCCCACCCGGCGGGAGCTTCTGGCCCGGCGCGTCGAGCGCCAGGCAGAGCTCGACGAGGGCGGCTCGCTTGACTTCGACCCCGGGACGCAGGACGTCCGCGACGGCGACTGGCAGGTCTCCCCTCCCGCCCCCGCGCTGAGCGACCGCCGCGTGGAGATCACCGGGCCGACCTCGCGCAAGATGGTGGTGAACGCGCTCAACTCGGGCGCCACCGGCTTCATGGCCGACTTCGAGGACTCCAACTCCCCCACTTGGCAGAACATGGTGGACGGCCAGGCAAACCTGTTCGACGCGATCCGGTGCCGGATCGACTTCACCCAGGAGGACGGGCGCGAGTACAAGCTCGTGGAGGACCCCGCCACGCTGCTCATCCGGCCGCGTGGGTGGCACCTGGACGAGCGCCACGTGGAGGTCGACGGGGCCGCCGTCGCCGGGGGCCTGTTCGACTTCGCCCTCTACTTCATCCACAACGCCCGTGAGCTGCTGGAGCGCGGGTCGGGCGTGTTCCTCTATCTGCCCAAGATGGAGCACCACCTCGAGGCGCGGATGTGGAACCGGGCCTTCGACCTGGCCGA
>JBPCNQ010000160.1:0-12235 GCA_051001095.1 Thermoleophilaceae bacterium | reverse complement strand
GCCGAGGCCGGCGACCGCCCCGTCCTGCTCGACGGCCTGGGCGCCTGGATCGCCGGCGTGATGCACCGCCACGGCGGGTTTGACGGCACGGTCGACTCAGAGCGTGTCGACGTGCTCGTGCATGCAGGGATCGCGGCGCTCGCCGACCCGCGCAAGGCGGCAGTGGTGATCGTGGCCGAGGAGGCGGGCCTGGCACCGGTGCCGGCTGACGCCCCCACCCGGCGCTGGCTCGACCTCGCCGGCGAGGCCGCCCAGGAGCTGTCCGCCGCGGCCGAGCGCACGCTGCTCGTGGTCGCCGGGCGCGCGCTCGAGCTCCCTGCTCCCCCCATCGCAGGGCTTGACGCCACCCCCGTCCCGACCCGTGCGCTGCACGGCGACCGCCTGGTCCGCCCGGGCGACGACGACTTCGCGGTCAACGTGGTCGACGGGCCGCCTCCGCAGTGGGCCAGCGATGCGGCCCGCTCGGCCTGGGCGGGCATCGGCCGCTACCCCGACGAGGCGCCCGCGACCGAGGCGCTGGCCGCCCGCCACGGCCGCGACACCGCCGAGGTGCTGACGCTGAACGGCGCGGCCGAGGCCTTCTGGCTGCTCGACGGCACCCGGCCCGCCGTCGTCGCGCCGAGCTTCGGCGAGGCGGCCGCCGCGCTCCGGGCCCGCGGTGGCACACCCAGCCCCGTCCACCGCGATCCGGCTGACGGGTTCGCGCTCCATCCCGAGGCGGTGCCGGCGGACGCCGACCTGGTGATCGTGGCCAACCCGTGCAACCCCCCGGGCGCCCTCCACGGCGTCGACGCCGTGGCCGCGCTGGCCCGCGAGGTCCCCGTTCTTGTGGTGGACGAGTCATTCATGCACCTGGTCGCCGGCCACCAGCCGAGCCTCGTCGCCCGCGGCGGCCTGCCCGGGCTCGTGGTGCTGCGCAGCCTGACCAAGGCCTACGGCATTCCCGGGCTGCGCGCCGGGTATCTCCTCGGGCCGCCCGAGCTCGTGGCCCGCCTGGCCGCGCGCCGTCAGGCCTGGCCGGTCAATGCGCTGGCCCTGGGGGTCCTGGAGGCCTGGGCGCGACGCCCGCCGGACGAGGGCTCCGAACTGGCGCGCGCGGTTGGCGCACGGCGGGAGCGGTTGGCGTCACGACTGAGCGAGCTGCCGGGCGTGCACGTGTACCCCGGCGCCGCGAACTTCCTGCTGGTGCGCGTGCCCGACGGCGACCGCGTGACCGCCGCGCTGCGCGAGCGCCAGATCGCCGTGCGCCCCACCGATGACCTGGGCCTCGACGCCGACCATCTGCGGTTCGCCGTCCGCGACGACCAAGCCGCCGGCCGGCTGACGGCCGCGCTCTGTGAGGTGCTCGGGTGAGGTCAGGCACGGCGCAGCAGGTAGGTGTCGAACATCCAGCCCTTGCGCTCGCGGGCGGCGGCTCGGACCCGCTCGATCTCGTTCTCGACCTCGCGCAGCGGGCCGGCGATCAGAATCTCGTCAGGGGTGCCCAGGTAGGCGCCCCAGTAGATCTCGAACCCCTCCCCCTCGACCCGCTTGAACGTCAAGTCGCCGTCCAGCATCACCACCACGTCGTCGGCCTCCGCGGGGAAGCCGGCCGCCAGACGGCGCCCGGTGGTCACCTGGACGGCGCCGCCGGGACGGTTGAGCACGATCCGGTGGCGCGCGGCCAGCGCGGCCGGCGCGCTGATCCCCGGAATCACCTCGTAGTCGAAGGCGACCGAGCCGCGGTCCCTGATCTGCTCCAGCATGTCGATCTGGCCGTCGTAGAGCGACGGATCGCCCCACACCAGGAACGCGCCGGCCTCCTCGTCGGCCAGCTCCTGGCCGATCAGGCCCTCCACCAGCTCCGCCCGGCGCCGGCGCCAGTCGGCCACCGCCGCCCGCTGCTCCGACGCCGTGGCTCCGCGCTCGCGCGGCGGATCGGGCGCCGTCACCGTCCGCGGCCCCTCGCCGGAGATGAAGCGGTCGCAGATCTCACGCCGCAGCGCGACCAGGTCCTGCTGCTCGTCCGCCTTCTCGAGCACGAAGAGCACGTCCGCCCGCTGGAGGGCCTCGATCGCCTGAACGGTCATGTAGCCGGGGTCACCCGCGCCCATGCCGATGACGAGCACCGTTCGCATCGTGGCCAGACTACGGGCGGTGCCGCGTGAGCCGCGTGCTGATCATCGGCGGGACCGGGGAGGCGCGCGAGCTGGCCGCCGCGCTGGCCGGAGACGGCGTGCCCGTCACCTACTCACTTGCGGGAAGGGTGGCCGAGCCGCTGCTGCCTCCGGGGGAGGTCCGGATCGGCGGCTTCGGCGGCCCCGATGGGCTGGCGCGCTGGCTGGCCGACCACGACGTCGGCGCCGTGGTGGACGCCAGCCACCCGTTCGCACGGCGCATCTCGGTGTCGGCCGCGACCGCCTGCCGGCGCGCCGCCGTGGCGCTCACCCGGCTCGAGCGACCCGGCTGGACTGAGCGCTCCGGTGACCGCTGGCACCGCGTCGAGGACCTCGGCGCTGCGGCGGCAGCGATCCCGGGGCTGGGCCGGCGCGTGCTGCTCACCACAGGACGCCTGGAGGTTGGCGCCTTTGCACGCGTCGCCGAGGCGTGGTTCCTGGTGCGCTGCATCAAGCCACCGGACCCGCCGCTCCCACCCCGCCACGAGGTGCTGCTGGATCGCGGCCCCTACACGCGGGAGGGCGAGGTCGCGCTGCTCGATTGCCACCGGATCGACCTGCTCGTCACCAAGGACAGCGGCGGCGAGCGAACCGCCGCCAAGCTCGACGCGGCGCGGGAGCGCGATCTGCCGGTGATCGTGGTCCGCCGCCCGCCGCGTCCGGACGTCCCCACCGTGCACACCGTGTCCGGCGCCCTACATCGACTGGAGGAATGCAGATGACCGCTTCCCAGACCATCGGGATCGTCCCGGTGGACAAGCACGCCGCCGCCGCGGCGCGGGCCCGCCAGGACCAGCTGGTCAAGCCACCCGGGTCGCTGGGGCGGTTGGAGGAGCTGGCCTGCTGGCTGGCGGGCGTCACCGCCAACGAGCGGCCGGTCGTCCGCGCCCGAGTGGTGGTGGCCGCCGCCGACCACGGCGTGGCCGCCGAGCGCGTGTCGGCCTATCCCCCCGAGGTGACCGCACAGATGCTCGCCACGCTGGTCTCGGGGCGCGGTGCGGTGACCGTGCTCGCCGCGCAGGTGGGCGCCGAGGTGCGGGTGCTCGACGCCGGTGTGCGGGACGCGCCCGAGCTGCCCGGCGTGGAGCGCCTGGGCCTGGAGCCTTCGCGCAACCTGGCCCGGGAGCCGGCGCTGAGCGCCGTCGACGTGGACGCCGCGCTGGCCGCCGGCCGCGAGCTGGCCGCGACCGCGGCACGCGAGAAGATGACCGTTCTGGTAGGGGGCGAGTTGGGGATAGCCAACACCACGCCCGCCACCGCGCTGGCCTGCTGGCTGACCGGCCGGGCTCCGGAGTCCATGGCCGGGCCCGGGACCGGCCTGGACGCGGAGGGGGTGCAGCGCAAGGCGGAGATCATCCGCCGCGCGCTCGAGCTGCACGGTCCCGCCATCGATGACCCACGCGAGGCGCTGCGCAGGCTGGGTGGCGGGGAGATCGCGGTACTCACCGGCCTGGCCCTGGGCGCGGGGGAACAGGGGCTCGGCTACGTGTGCGACGGGGTGATCGCCACAGCCGCTGCCGCCGTGGCCGTCGCGATGGCCCCGGAGCTCGCTCCGCGCCTGCTGGCGGGACACCGCAGCGCCGAGGGCGCCCACACTGCGCTGCTCGACCACCTCGAGCTGGATCCCGTGCTCGACCTGGGCATGCGCCTGGGGGAGGGCAGCGGGGCCACCGCGGCGCTGGCCGTGCTGAAGCTGGCCGCCTCCGTGCACAACGGGATGGCCACCTTCGCCGAGGCGGGCGTCACCAGCGGATGAGCGGGCCGGGAGAGGCGGCGCTGGCGCTGACCTTCCTCACCCGCCTGCCCGTCCCGAGCACCCGCGATCTCGGCCTCGGCGCGCTGGGTCGCTCGATCGTCTGGTTTCCCCTGGTGGGCGCGCTGGTGGGAGGCGTGCTGGGGGGCACCCGCCTGCTGGCCGACCTGGCTCTACCCCCGGGGCCTTCCACGGCCCTAGCTCTGATCGCGGCGATCCTCGTCACCGGCGGGCTGCACGAGGACGGCCTCGCCGACACCGCTGACGGTCTGGGCGCCCACACGAACCGCGAGCGCAAGCTGGAGATCATGCGCGACCCGCGCGTGGGTACCTACGGCGCGCTGGCTCTCGTGTCCTCGTTCGTCCTCGCCTGGGCCCTGCTGTCGGATCTCGATGGCCTCGGCTGCCTGCAGGCGGGGGTGGTCGGCCACTCCCTCGCCCGGTGGGCCATGCCCGTGGCCGCCACGGTGTTCCCGCCGGCCCGTGCAGATGGTGCGGGCGCGCTGATGACCGTGGGGCGCGTTCGCCTGGGGATCGCCACTGCGACGGCGGGGGCGATCACGCTCGTGACGGCCGGACCGGTGCCCGGCCTGCTCGCGATGGCGGCCGCGCTCGTCACCACGCTGGCGGTCGGCGCCTACGCAACCCGGGCGGTCGGCGGGATCACCGGGGACATCCACGGGGCCACCGGCAAGGCGGTGGAGCTGGCCGCCTTCATCGTGCTGGTGGCGGTATGGGGGTGATGGGGACAGGCGTCCGTGCGCGCGGTGCTGGGGCTGGGGCAGGCCTGATGGCGGCGCTGACAGGACATTCCCTCACCGCATGCGAGAGATCCGGGTCTCAGAGCGGGCCTCCGAGGTACCGCCAAGGGGATTCGAACCCCTGTTTCCGCCGTGAGAGGGCGGCGTCCTAGTCCCCTGGACGATGGCGGCGCGGCTGAAGAGTGTAGCGGCGCTGTGCCGGTCGCTAGCTTGCCCGTATGGCCCTGAGACCGGGAGCACTGCTCAAGGGCGCGGTGATCTGCACGGGCGCATTCCTGGTCATGCTCGCGCTGGCCTACGGCTCGTCAGAGGCCCGCTGGCTCGATGCCTCGGCGCTCCAGGGCTTCCTCGGGCTCCAGGGCGGGCGCGTGTCCCCGATCACCGAACGCCTGGGTTCACTGGGCGACCCGCTCCCGGTGGTCGTGGCGGTCGGAGTCCTCGCCGCCATCGCGCTCGCGCGCGGGCGGCCACGGGTCGCCTTCCTAGTGCTGCTCTTCGTCGGTCTGACCAGCATCTCCAGCCAGGCGCTGAAGGCGCTGCTGGCCTACCCCCGCTCCGACGAGGTGGTGAACGGCGCCCACATCGCTCCCGCGGCTTTTCCCAGCGGCCACGCCACGGCCTCGATGACGGTGGCGCTGGCCCTGGTGATCGTCGCAGCGCCGCGCCTTCGGCCGGTCGCCGCGCTTGTCGGCTCGGCCCTCGCGCTGGCCGTCTCCTTCTCGGTCGTCTCGAGGGGCTGGCACTTTCCCAGCGACGTGATCGGCGGCTTCCTGCTGGCCACGGGGTGGGCGCTGGTGCTCCTGGCCGGCCTGCGCGCGGCGGACGGTCGCTTCCCCCAGCGAACGGGTCGGGGCACGCTGGTCCGGCCCGTTCGCGCCACCGTCGACCTCCTCGCGGGCGTGGGACTGGTGGCAGTCTTGATTGGGGGCGTGATCCTGGTGGTGGGTCTGATAGTGGCGGCGGTGGCGTTCCGTCCGCCGGACCTCGTCGGCTACGCCCAGGACCACACCGCGTTCATCGTCGTGGCAACCCTGCTGGGGCTCAGCGCCGTAGCGCTGCTGGGCGGCCTGGCGAGCGTTCTCGCCCGGCGCGGCTGACCGACGACCCGCGAGGAAAGGACGATCCATGAAGAGCTTCCGGTCTCGCGCAACGCTTCCTCTCGTCGTGTCCAGCCTCGCGGCCAGAGTCACCGTTCGCTGATGGCGCGCCGCGCGATGGCCGGGCTTCTCGCGGCGGTGGCCCTTGCCGCTGTGACGGGCTGCGGCGCGGGAACCGGCAGGGAGAAGCCCGGGGGGAGAGGCGTCCAACTTCGGGTCACCCGCGACTTCGGGGAGCGGCGCCTGTCGCAGGCCTCGGCGGCCAAGGTGCGCGAAGGGCAGAAGGTGTTGCGCTTCCTGCGGGGCTCGAACAAGGTGACGACGCGCCCCGGCGGCGGCGTCGTGCAGTCCATCGACGGCCTCCCGGGAAAGGACCGCAGCGGCGGCGAGGACTGGTTCTTCTACGTGAACGGAATCGCCTCGGACCGCGGCGCCGGCGACTACGACCTGCATCCTGGCGACGTGGTGCAGTGGGACTACCGCTACTGGCGCGCCGCGCACGCCGTGCGCGCGACGGTGGGAGCCTTCCCCGAGCCCTTCCTGCACGGCATCGACGGCAAGCGGTTTCCCGTGCGCGTGGAGTGTGAGGACGCCGCGTCGGAGGCCTGCCGGGAGGTCAAGGACACGCTGCGCGCGGAGGGAGTTCCGGCCACGGGGGCCGCGCTCGGCACCGCGGGAGTGCAGAACGTGGCCCGCGTGGTGGTGGCCACCTGGTCGCGGGCGCGCGAGCTGCTCTCGGTGAAGGCGATCGAGCAGGGGCCCAAGCGCAGCGGGGTGTTCGCCCGCTACGTCGGCCGGGATCTCGAGCTGCTGGATCAGCGCGGCAAGGTAGCCCGGACCGAGGGCGCGGACTCCGGCCTGGTCGCGGCGCTTCGCCCGACCGACAAGGAGGTGGTGTGGGTGGTCACCGGGGGGTCGGCACGGGGCGTGCAGACCGCGGCTCGCGCCTTTCGACCCACCGCTCTGCGCGACGCCTTCGCGGTGGCCGTGCCGGCCCGCGGGGCGACGGTGAAGCTGCCGGTGGGGGCAGGCCGGTGAAGCGGCCGCTCGTCCGGGGGTTACGGGAACCCCCGCCGCGCCTCCGCCCACCCACGATCCCAGGTCGGGTCAAGGGCATCCCGTGCGCTAGCGTCGTCTCGGTGGAGCTTCAAGAGGCTATCCGCGGCCGCCGTACCCACAAGGTGTACGGCTCCCAGGGCGTCGAGCCCACCACCCTGGAGGAGCTGCTGGAGCTCGCCCGGTGGGCCCCCAACCACCACCTGACCGAGCCCTGGCGCTTCCGCGTCCTAGGTTCGTCGGCGCTGGCCAACCTCAAGGAGGCGTCCGGTCCCGAGGCGGCCGGCAAGCTCGACCGCGCGCCCACGCTGGTCAGCGCCTCGGCCAAGCTCAGCGGCGACCCCGTCCAGGACGAGGAGGATCTGCTGGCCACCGGGTGCGCCGTATACGCCGTCCTGCTGGGCGCGCACGCCCGGGGGCTGGCCGGCTACTGGCGCACGCCGGGGGCACTACGCACAGCGGAGGGCGCCGCGGCGGCGGGGATGGAGGCGGACGAGCGCTTCGTGGCGCTGATCCACCTCGGGCCGCGCCGTCAGGAGCAGCCCCCACCCGAGCGCTCGGCGCTGGACGACTACGTGACCTTCCTGCCGTGATCCCGCGCGCGGACGCCCTGGCCGCCATGGAGCGCGAGGAGTTCGACGTGGTGGTGATCGGGGGCGGCATCACCGGGGCCGGCGTGGCGCTGGACGCGGCCTCGCGCGGCTACAGCGTCGCCCTGGTGGAGAAGGCCGACTACGCCTCGGGCACCTCCAGCCGCTCGTCCAAGCTCGTGCACGGCGGCCTGCGCTATCTCCAGAGCTTCGATCTCGGACTGGTCCGCGAGGCGCTGATCGAGCGACAGCTGATGGTGAACCTGGCGCCGCACCTGGTGCGACCGCTGCCGCTGCTGATCCCGGCCTTCGACGGAAAGCGGCCCGACCGCCTCGCCGGCGTGGGACTGAACATGTACGACGTGCTGAGCCGGGAGCGTCGGCGTCGCCGCGGGGGCGGGCGGGGATCGGAGTCATGGAGCCCCGAGCGCCACCGGATGATCGACGGCGCCGAGACGGTCGAGCAGCTGCCGGCCCTGGCCGCGCGCAACCCCACTTCGGCCTACCTGTTCTATGACTGCCAGGCCGACGACGCCCGCCTGGTGCTCACCGTGCTCGGCGAAGCCGAGCGCTTCGGGGCCGTATGCGCCAACTCCGTGGAGGCGACCGGGTTGGTGGAGCGCGACGGACGGGCCGCCGGTGTGCTGTGCCAGGAGGCCCTGGGAGGCGGCGAGCTCGAGCTCCGTGCCGAAAACGTGGTCAACGCGACCGGTGTGTGGGCCGACCGGATCCGCCCCGACGAGCTGCACGACGAGGCCGAGGTTCCGCGCATCAAGCCCAGCCGGGGCACGCACGTGACGGTCTCCCTGGACAGGCTCCCGGTTGTCTCCGGGGCGATCGTGCCCTCCGGAGGTGGGCGGTTCATCTTCGTCCTCCCCTGGCTGGGCCGCACGCTGATCGGCACGACCGACGAGAACTACGAGGGCGACTTCGACCACGTGCCGCCGGGCGCCGACGACGTGGCCTACCTGCTCGACGCGGTCAACGAGTTCTTCGCCACCGATCTGAGCCCCGACGACCTGACCGGGGCCTACGCGGGCGTGCGGCCGTTGATCTCGACCGGGGACCCCAAGAAGTCCGTGGACATCTCGCGCAAGGCGGAGCTGTACGAGACCAGCTCGGGAATGGTCACCATCACCGGCGGCAAGCTGACCACCTGGCGCCACATGGCCCAGATCGTCGTCGACCGGATCGTGCAGCGCGAGGGGCGCGAGGCGCCGTGCCGCACCCACGAGATCCCGCTGGGCATGCCGCTCGCCCCGGGCGGATTGGACCACTACGGGCAGGTGGACGAGGCGTCGCGCGAGCACCTGGCCGCCCGCTACGGCCACGCCGCGGTGGACGTGCTGCGGATGGCCGAGGGCTCGCCGAAGCTGGCCGAGCGAATCGTGCCCGACCTGCCCGACCTGGTGGTCGAGGCGAGCTTTGCCGCCCGCCGCGAGCAGACCCGCTCGATCGGTGACGTGCTCCTGCGCCGCACCCGCCTGGGCCTGCTGGCTGCCCGCCAGCTCAGCGCGGCGGGCTCTGCGGGCGCCGCCGCCGTGGCTCAGGCGATGGCCGCCGAGCTGGACTGGGACGACGACCGCGTGAACGCCGAGCTCGCGGTGTGGCGCACGGTGGCCCAGGAGGAAGGGCTGGTCCCGGGCGGCTGTGCATGAGGCTGGCCCTGCGCGGGCGCGGCCTCGAGCTGCGGCCCGGGTTCCCGGCGCTGATGGGGATCGTCAACGCCACGCCCGACTCCTTCTCCGACTCCCAGGGGCACAAGGACCCGGGGCGGCTCGCGCAGCGGGCGCTGGCGCTGGTGGGCCAAGGGGCGGAGATCGTGGACGTGGGAGGCCAGTCGGGAAGAACGGACCGCCCGGCCGTGTCGGAGGCAGCGGAGGCCGCGCGGATCGTGCCCGTGATCAGGCGGCTGGCCTCCGAAGGGGTGGCGGTGTCGGTCGACACCTGGCGGGCCGGTCCGGCCGCAGCCGCCCTGGAGGCCGGTGCGGCGATGATCAACGACGTGAGCGGTCTGGCCGAGCCGGCCCTGGCCTCGCTGTGCGCGGACTCGGGCGCGGCCCTGGTGATCACCCACACGCGCTCGGCGCCCAAGGTCAAGGCCTTTCCCGGCTACGAGGACGTGGTGGCCGACGTGGCCGCCCTCCTGGGTCAGCGCGCCGCCCGCGCCCGGGAAGCCGGCGTGGCGGACGATGCCCTGCTGCTGGACCCGGGCATCGACCTGGCCAAGACGCCGGCCCAGTCGGTCGAGGTGCTGCGCCGGCTGCCCGAGCTCTACGCGCTGGGGCGACCGCTGCTGCTGGCCGTGTCGCGCAAGGACTTCGTGGGGGCAATCACCGGCCGGCTTCCAGTCGAGCGTGGTCCGGGCACGCTGGCGGCGCTGGAGCCGGCGCTCGACGCCCCCGGTGCTGTGGTGCGCGTGCACGACATCGCCGGCGCGCGGGACTTCATCAGCGTGAGAGCCGCCCTGCGCGGCCACGAGGCCGTGACCTGCGAGCCGCTCGCGGAGGACCTCAGGCGCGGGACGCCGGGCTGACCACAGCAGGTCGCGTGCGGGCCGCGGGCGGGGGGCGCCGCCGCAACGGTTAGCCTTCTCCGCTCTGCCCGTTCGATTTAAGGAGCCCCACCCCGTGACAGTCCTGCAGCGCGACGAGCTCGAGCAGAGCCCGCTCGCCGATCTCCACGCGATCGCCTCCGAGCTGGGTCTCGAGGGCTATCGCAGGCTGGTCAAAGATGAGCTGATCGGGGCGATCGTGGGCGCCCAGGGCGGCGCCGAGGAGGCCCCGGCCACCGACGAGAAGCCCGAGTCAGAGGCGGAGGCTCCTTCTCGACGCCGCCAGGGGCGGCGGTCGCGCTCAAGCCGCGGCGGCGGCTCGCGTTCTCGCGACGACGAGGGTCGAAAGACCGAAGAAGGTCGCAAGTCCGGCGGCGGAGAGCCGGTCGAGGCCCCGGAGGCCTCCGGGGATGACGACGAGGACGCGGAGCGCGAGCCCGCGGCGGGCGTGCTCGACATCCTGGGAAACGGCAGCGGCTTCCTGCGGGCGGCAACCGACTCCGAGTCCCCCGACGACGTGTACGTCTCGCCGGCGCAGATCCGGCGCTGCGAGCTGCGCGCCGGGGACGAGGTGGCCGGCCGGTCGCGCTCTGCCCGCCGCAACGAGCGCCATCCTTCGCTGGTCCGCGTCGAGCAGGTCAACGGCAGCGACGCCGAGCCGCCCGAGCAGCGGGCCCTGTTCTCCGACCTGACCGCGGTCCACGCCACGGAGCGCCTCCCGGTTCCCGACTCGCTGGGTTCGGTGCCGATCGGCAAGGGCTCGCGCGTGGCGGTGGCCGGCGGCCCCGGAGCGGGCGCCACCCGCCTGTTGCGCGGGATCGTGGCCTCTCTGTCCTCGGCCGGGGATCTCCAGGTCAGCGTGGTGCTGGTGGGCGCGCGGCCCGAGGAGGTAACCGACTGGCGCCGCGAGTCCGGCGTGCCGGTGACCGGCGACTCCTTCGACGGCTCCGACGACGCCCAGGCCCAGGCCACGGAGCTTGCCGTGGAGCGGGCCAAGCGCGTGGCCGAGCGCGGCGGTGACTCCGTGGTGGTCATCGACTCGCTCGAGTCGCTGCCCGGCGGCGCCGCGCGGCGGCTGTTCGGCGCCGCGCGCAAGCTGGAGGAGGGTGGCTCGCTGACGGTCATCGCGGCCACCGGCATGGCCTGGGAGCCCCAGCGCCAGGCCTCGGTACGGGTCGCGCTCGACGGGCCCGCCGAGGACGGCTCGCCGCAGGTCTCCGCTTCGCGGTCGGGCGCCCTGCGGGCGGACCTGATCGCCTGAGGAGGGCGGGTGTCGCGCGCCGGGCGTGACCCCCAGACGCCCGATGAGGAGTTGCTCGAGGCCGAGGTCGGGGAGATCTCGAGCCTGCTCAGCGACGCCACGCGCGTGGACCGGATGCGCGGCGAGCTCGAGCAGGGATTCGAGACGCTCAGCGGCCTGGGACCCGCCGTCTCGGTCTTCGGCTCGGCCCGGACGCCGGCCGGCGACCACCAGTACGAACGGGCCCGCGATCTGGCCCGGCGCCTGGGCGGGGAGGGCTACGCGATCATCACCGGGGGAGGCCCGGGCATCATGGAGGCCGCCAACCGGGGCGCCTCCGAGTCCGGCGCCTGCTCGGTGGGACTGGGGATAGACCTTCCCCACGAGCAGGGCATGAACGAGTGGGTGGACCTTCCGCTGCAGTTCCACTACTTCTTCACCCGCAAGGTCATGTTCGTCCGCTACGCCGGCGCGTTCGTGGTCTTCCCGGGCGGGTTTGGAACGCTCGACGAGCTGTTCGAGGCCACCACGCTGCGCCAGACCGGGAAGGTCCGCTGGTTTCCGATCGTGCTGTTCGGCGGCCGCTACTGGAGCGGCCTGGTGGACTGGCTGCGCGACTCCATGCTGGCCGAGGGAAAGATCTCCGCCCAGGATGTCGACATGCTGGAGGTCACCGACGACCTCGACCGGGTGGTGGAGCTGATGCGCACGGTGCCGGCCCAGGGTCCGAAGCCGAACGACGGAGCCGTTTCCGAATAGGGCATGGATGCCCTGTTCGGCGGGGGCATCTCGAATAGGGCATGGATGCACTGTTCGGCGGGGGAACCCTAGTGGTCGCTCCGGCAAGTTGTCTGCCGGTTAGAGGATTTGGGGTTGTGCGGGGCGAATTGCCTTGTCGTCGGGGTTGGGTGACGATGGAGGCGGCGATGGCTGCGCATGCGAAGCGGATCGAGATCGAGGCTGAGGACCGGCCGCTGCTGAAGCGATGGGCGGGTGCCCGTGCCACGGAGCGGCGGTTGGTTGATCGG
>JBPCNQ010000159.1:0-2721 GCA_051001095.1 Thermoleophilaceae bacterium | reverse complement strand
GATCGTCCGGGGCCGCGATCGCCGGCGTAGAACAAGACGTCCGGGGCATAGACGTTCCGGTCGTCGAGCCGAACGTCCAGGGGCAGCGTCACCTCGCCCCGACTTGGATCCTCCCTCGTCCAGCTCTCGAGCGCGAACGCCAGGTCCATCAGAACGCGCTGGTGGAGCGGCCTCGGCTCGTTCACGACCACCTCACCATCCACCAGCTGGCGTCGCTGGGAACGCACCGGCGCCGGCAGTGCCAGGAACTCCTCGGCGGTCATACGCTCGGCTACCGGCACGGCGCTCATCGTAGTCCTTCCTGTCGGGCCCTCTCACACCCTTCGGAGGCTTCGGAGTGGGCAGGCTCGCCCCCCTCGCTGGGTGGGCCGCCGCCGGCCCGGCGGTTGGCTTTCGCGCTGCTCCACCCACAGCCCACTGTCCAGGCGCCCAACCGAGCAGATCGCCAAGGGGACTGCCCGCAGTAGGACTCAGACACGCTCGAGGCTCTCCAGGAACGCCTCGCTGAGCTCGCCGGTGTAGACGGGCACTGCCCAGCCGGTCAGATTCACGTGCAGGTCATCGTCGACCTCCACCTCGAGGTCGCCGCCGTCCAGGTGCACGGTCGCGGGACTGTCGGCTCCGCGCAGGACCGCGGCCACCGCCGCGCCGGTGGCGCCCGTGCCCGAGGACATCGTCTCCCCCACTCCGCGCTCGAAGATCCGCGCCCGGATCTCGCTGTCGCCGGTGGGGGCCCAGAACGAGACGTTCGTGCGGTTGGGAAACAGCTCGTGGCGCTCGATCGGCGCGCCCAGCTCGGCCAGGTCGATCTCCTCGAGGCCGTCGGGCCATTCGATCGCGCACTGGGGGTTGCCGATCGAGACGTGCTGGAAGGCGATCTTTCGCCCGGCGGCTGTAAGCGAGCCGGTTCCTTCGCGGTCCCCCGACGGGAAGCCCCTCGAGGTCAGGCTCGCCCGGCCCATGTCGACCGTGCACGTGGTTGGGCCGGTGATGTGCGCCCGAACCTCCCCGGCCGCGGTCTGCAGCGAGAACGAGTCCGAGTCGGCCCAGCCGTGGCGGCGCAGGTACATCACGGCATCGCGCACGCCGTTGCCCGACAGCTCGGCCTCCGAGCCGTCGGGGTTGAAGATCCGCAGCGAGGCGGCGAAGCCCCGCTCCTCGGTGCGCGAGAGCAGCAGGATGCCGTCGGTCCCGACGCCGGTGTGGGGGGCGCAGAAGGCGGCTGTGCGGGCAGGCGTGAACTCCCACGGCAGCGAGTCGGCCTCGATCACCGCGTAGTCGTTGCCCAGCGCCTGCCACTTCTCGAACCTCACGGGCGGGCACTCTAGGCCCTTGCTCGGCCTACTGCTTCTGCTTGTCCTTGCCGGCTCTGCCGTTGAGGCGGTCCTTGCCTTTGCCGCCGTTCAGCCGGTCGCGGCCGCTGTTGCCCGACAGCCGGTCGCGGCCGCTGTCGCCCTTGAGGCTGTCGTTGCCCGAGCCTCCGGTGAGCTTGTCGTTGCCCGAGCCCGGGCAGATCAGGTCGCTGCCGCCCTTGCCGTCGATACGGTCGCCCTTGGCCGAGCCGACGATCACGTCGCGGCGCTTGGTGCCGACGGTCTTCTTGCCGGCTACGGCCACGATCGTCGCCTGCTTGCCAAGGCAGCGCTTTGCGGAACCGGTACCTACCTACAGCTCGACGGGCCCTCGCGCGCTCGCCCCGGCCGCGGCGGCCGCGATGCAGGCGGCCGGCTGTCCGGGCTTTAGGCCCGTCACGTCGGTAAGGCGCACGCCCTCCAGCTTTCTCATCCAGGTGAGCTGGCGGCGGGCGTAGTTGCGGGTGCGCTGCTTCATCGCTTCAATGTCGCCGCGCAGCAGCTCCTCGAAGCCCAGCGCATGGCGAGCGGTGCGCGACACCCCGGCAGCCTCGGCCCGCTGGACCTCGGCCACCACCCCGGCGGCCACCATCGCCTCGACTCGGGCGTCGATCGCCGCGTACAGACCCGCGCGCTCCATGGTCAGGCCGACCAGGAGCGTGGGGTGACGGGTGTCGCCCGTCCACAGCTGCGAATCGCCGGCCGGGCGGGGCGGCGGGTGTCCGAGCTCGAGCAGCTCGAGCGTTCGCACCAGCCGCTTGCCGTCACCGGGCTCGATCTCCAGGGCCAGGCCGGGCGCACGGCTCGCGACCTCGGCGTGCAGTGCCGGCGCGCCCTCCCGGCTCAGGCGCTCCTCCAGTCCGGCGCGGAGCTCTGGCGGCGGGGCCGGGGCCATGTGCAGCTCGGCCAGCGCGGCGCGCAGGTACAGGCCGGTGCCCCCGACCACGATCGGGGTGCGCCCCGCCTCCAGCGCGGAGTCGATCTCCTCGTGGGCGAGCTCCATGTAGCGCCCGGCCGAGAACTCCTCGTCCAGCGCCACGAAGCCCACCAGCCGGTGCTCGAGGCGCTGCTGCTCTTGCCGGGTGGGGGCTCCCGTGAGGATCGGCAGCCCGTCGTACACCTGCAGCGCGTCGGCCGAGATGGCGACGGGGTCTCGCCCCTGCTCGCGCAGCCGATCGGCAAGCTCGATGGCCACCGCAGTCTTGCCCACCCCGGTCGGACCGAAGAGGGCGATCACCGGCACCGCCACGGCGACCTAGTTCAGTTGACGCTCTACGAGACGGCCATGGACGGCCGACTCGTCTGCGGCACCTACGAGACGGCCATGGACGGCCGACTCGTCTGCGGCATCTGCGAGACGGCCATGGAC
>JBPCNQ010000158.1:0-4489 GCA_051001095.1 Thermoleophilaceae bacterium | reverse complement strand
CCCCGATCGCCCCGTAGCAGTCCTTGACCGAGCCCACCCGCACGCGCATGGCGGTGAGGTCATAGATCTCGTTGAACTCGCGGCCCTTGCGGGTCATCTTCGAGTAGATCGAATAGAAGTGCTTGGCCCGGCCCGAGATCTCCGCGTCGATTCCCACCTCCTCGAGCTCCTTGCCCAGGTAGTCGCCCGCGCGCGTGACGTAGCCCTCGCGCTCCTCGCGCTGCTGGTTGACCAGCCCCTTGATCTCGTTGTACTTGCGCGGGTGCAGGGTGGCGAAGGCCAGGTCCTCGAGCTCCCACTTGATCGCGTGGATGCCCAGGCGATGGGCCAGCGGGGCGAAGATCTCCAGCGTCTCCTTGGCCTTCTCCTGCTGCTTGACCTTGGGCATGGCGGCAAGCGTGCGCATGTTGTGGAGGCGATCGGCGAGCTTGATCAGGATGACCCGGATGTCCGAGGCCATCGCCACCATCATCTTGCGGTAGTTCTCGGCTTGGCGGTCGTCGCGGCTCTGGAAGGTGATCCCGGCGAGCTTGGTCACCCCGTCGACCAGCGCGGCCACCTCCTCGCCGAACTCCTCCTCCACGTGCTCCAGGGAGGCGGAGGTGTCCTCGACGGTGTCGTGCAGCAGCGCGGCGCACAGCGTGGCCGTGTCCAGGCGCATGCCGGCGCAGATCTTGGCCACGCCGATCGGGTGGACGATGAAGTCGTCGCCCGAGGCCCGGCGCTGGTCGGCGTGGCGCTCGCAGGCGAACGCGAAGGCGTGCTCGACCTTGGCGCGGTCGATCTCCTGGGCCTCGCCGCCGGCGTGCTCCTCCACTACCGCGAACAGGTCGCCCAGCAGGGTGGCCTGGTGCTCGGTGAGCGTCTCGGGCTTGCCGGCGGTGCTCGTCGAGGCCTCGGACCCGGTCGCGCCGTCGGCGCCGGCGGCGGCCTCGTCGACCGGCTCGTGGGCAAAGGCGGGATCGGCGACGGCGGTGGTGGTGTTGGCGGCGACGGTGGTGTTGCCCGCGTTGGCGTTGGTGTTGCCCGCCTTGGCGTTGCCCACGTTGGCCTTGGCGTTGCCCGCCTTGGCGTTGGCGTTGCCCACGTTGGCGTTGGCGTTGCCCACGTTGGCGTTGGCGTTGCCCGCCTTGGCGTTGGTGTTGGCGTTGCCCGCCTTGGCGTTGGTGTCGCCGTTGGCGTTGGCCTCGGCGTTGCGCCGGCGGCGCGACTTTCGGCGCGGCTTCTGGCCGCTGTTGCCCGCGCCGGGGCCGTTGCCCGCGCCGTCTGAGCTGTCGACCTTCGCCATGCCCTGAGTCTAGAGCGGCGCACGGCGGCTCAACCGACCTGCCGTGCGTGCTGTGGCGAGCACCTCGCCGTAGGCGAGGGCGACCGCGTCGTCGACCGGTAGCGGAGCAAAGGCGGCACGAACGGCGGAGAGCCGTGCCTGGCGCGAGGCTCGGGCCGCGGCGTTGCGGGCCAGCAGCACGCCAGCCTGCAGCTCACCGAGGGTGATAGCCGAGATCGCGGCCTCGGCCGGCAGGTCCATCGCCTGGGATCCGGCGGCGATCAGCACGGAGGTATCGAGTAGGGCGCCGCTCAACCGGCTGGCCACGGGTCATCCACCGCGGCCTCTCCCGAGCGAAGCGCGGCGAGGTCATCGGCCAGATCCGGATCGGCGGGCGTCCTGGCCAGGATCGCCCGCAGGGTCTGGCTGTCCACGTCCACCCGCGGAAGGGCGGCCTCGTCCAGGGGACCGAGTGACGCCACGGGCCGTCCGCGGACCGTCACGGTGAACTGCTCTCTGGCCTCGGCGTCGCGCAACACGCGGGCGATGTCGTTGCGCAGCTCGCGTTGGGGTATGGTCGTGCGGCGGGCCATTCTGCTACGGAGCGTAGCCGTGGGCACGGCGTCAACCGCGACCAGCTCGGTCGCCGCGGGGCCCCACCCCCTGGGCGCCCGGCATCCTGCACCCGAGCGTAGCGCTAGCCTAGCCCTATGGCCCGCACGCAAACCATGGTCCAGCTCTCCGAGGAGCTGGTCGGTGCGCTCGACCGTGCCGCCGTAGCTCGCAACAGCTCGCGCTCCGCGCTGATCCGTGAGCTCCTCTGGGAAGCCCTGGGCCGCGACCGCGAACGCGAGATCGGAGCGCAGATCGCCGAGGGCTACCGCCGCATCCCCCAGGGCGAGCCCGACGAGTGGGGGGACCTGTCGGGCGCCGCAGACCACTCGCACCGAGAGACGCTGCGGCGGCTCGATGCCGAGGAGCGCGCCGCCGGTTACGACCCTTGGTGAGCCGCGGCGAGGTCTGGTGGTATGAGCATCCCGTCGGGGGGCGCCGTCCCTACCTGATCCTCACCCGCGACGAAGCCATCCCTGTGCTGAACCGTGTTCTCGGGGCTCCCGCGACACGCAGCGTGCGGGGCATCCCCACCGAAGTCGCTCTGGACGAGGGCGACGGGATGCCGCAGCCGTGCGCACTGACGCTCGACAACGTCGAGTCGATTCGTCCTTCCCTGTGCACCGGGCGCATCACGCGCCTGGGGCCCGAACGCATGGAGGCGATCTGTCGGGCGCTCGCCGTCGCCACCGGCTGCTCCGTGGCGCCGGCCCGCTGACGGCCCGCGGCGAGAGCTGGCGGGCGCGCCCTCGATGCCATGCTCACCATCGCATCCATGTCCTCCGCGTGGTGTGAAGAGGCGTTTAGGACCAACCGCACCTGGCCCATCGAGGCTGGTGCGGTCGGTTTGTGGCGATAGTGGCGGTCAATCGGCCGGACCGCCCCGGCGTGGCAGGGTGGGGTCGGTTGTGGAGCCCGACCCGCTGGTCGCGCGGATCACCAAGAGTCACTCGGCGAAGTGGTCCGCTATGACCTGGACGAAACGCTCGGCGGCGGACAACAAGGGCCGTCGCCTCATCGCGAGTGGCCGACTTGAGCTCGTACTCGACCTCCTCCCGCCGGCCCTGGGCCCTTATGCCCACGATGTACTCGTCCGATCGCGGACTCACGGCTCTCCGCACATCGCGATCTGGGCCGAGTGTAGGTCCGGGCGCCGGGTGGCCGATCGCGAGCGCGTCTTCCACCAACCGCTCGCCGGTCAGCTTGCCCGCACCGCCAGCGGGGGTGCGCTCGGCGCTCCCAGGTAGCGCTCGGCGGCCGCCAGCCTCCCCGCGTAGGCCCGGTAGGCCAGCGAGTGCTCCAGCGAGGTGCGTTTCCTAGAGGCCACCAGCACCTCGCGTGAGCCTACGTCCACCTCCAGAAGCCCGATCTCGGCCAGGACCCGCAGCAGCCGGCCCGCAAGCGCCCCCTCGCGCGGGTGCGAGCCCGGCCCCCCCAGCGCCGCGTCCAGCTCTGGACCGTCCAGGCCGCCCTGCTTCGCAAGGCTGCGCCACAGCGCGGTCAGCTCGGCTCGCACGCCCAGTTGCAAGCGCCAGTAGCCGAGGGCGAACGCGGTCTCCGCCGGGCCCCAGGCCAGGTGGGCGGTCCCCTCCCCCGGCGCTGCGCGCAAGCGCTCCACCCCCGCCTGCACGGGGGGCGGATCGACCGCCAGCAGGTGGGTGAAGGGCTCGGCCAGCCCGGGGTTGGCGCCGAGGGCGCTCCATGTGGTCACCGCCAGCCCGCGCGGGGCCATTCCCGCGATCGAGGACTCCAGGCCCGCCCGGCGGCGCGCCGCGTCGGCCACCACGAGCAGCACCTCGCCGCCGCTGGTGAGCAGGTCGCCGGCCACTCCGGCCAGGCCCTCGCCGTGGCGCTCGCAGATCAGGCGATCGCCCTCGCCCGCGCGGGTGTGACGGTCATCCGCGCCGGCTGTGCTCCACCATTGCTTTGGGTCGCCGGCCAGCTCGGCGGCGATCTCCTCCCAAAGCTCGCCCTCCCCCACGTTGCGCACCCTGCCGGGCGGCGACGGGCTCAGGCCCTCGAGCACCACGCGCGCCTCCACCGTCCCGTTCCAGCGGTTTCGCTCCAGGCTCACGGCCACGTCCTGGGGCCGGGCGCCGGCCGCCGCCAGCGAGCGCTGGGAGCGGCGGAAGGCCACCCCGCGGGCGCGGGCGCCGCCGCCCACCAGCGAGAAGCGGGCGTGCTTTCGCTCCTCGCCCATCGCGGTCACGTGCTCGATTCCCGCGGCGGGCGCCAGCAGCCTCGGCGCCGGGTTGCCCGCGCCGAAGGGTCCGAGGCGCTCGAGCTCCTCGGCCGTCTCGAGCGTGAGCGCGCCGCCGGGGATCACGGCGTCGACGTTCTCGTGTGCCCTCAGGTCGCCGGGGCGAAGCAGCCCCCCGGCGTGGGCGGCCAGCGCGCGGCGGAAGGGCTCGACCCGGTCCGCCTCGATCTGCAGCCCGGCCGCCATCTTGTGGCCCCCGAAGCCGAGCAGGTGGGCGGCGGCCTCGCCGAGGCCGGCGTGCAGGTCATAGGCGGCGATGCTGCGGCCCGAGCCGCGCCCCTGGCCGCCTTGAAGGGCGATCACCACGGCCGGGCGGTGGAAGCGCTCCACCAGCCGCGACGCGACGATGC
>JBPCNQ010000157.1:0-5135 GCA_051001095.1 Thermoleophilaceae bacterium | reverse complement strand
GGGGAGGAAGCTTTCGACCTCCGGGGGCGGCACGGTGCCACTCCGGTAGAAGGGCATTTGGGGAGGGACCGGCACGGTGCCGGCCCCTCCCCGGCTCTTATCCTGGGTCGGATGCTCGACCTCGCCGATGGACTGACCCGCGCGCAACGCGCGGCGGTCGACCATCAGGGGGGGCCGCTGCTGGTCACGGGGCCGGCGGGCTCGGGTCGGACGACCGTGCTGGAGCACCGCTTCGCGGCGCTGGTGGGACGGCGGGCCGCCGCGGGCCGGGTGCTCGTGCTGACCGCCTCACCCGATGCGGCGGCGGGCGTGCGCTCTCGTCTGCTCGAGCTCGTCCCGCCACCCTACGACGAGCTCGGTGTGGACACCTTCGGCTCGTTCTGTGCCCGGGTCCTTCGTATCGAGGCCTCCGAGGCCGGGCTCGACCCCGACTTCGTGCCCGTGGCGCCCGCCGAGCGCGTCGCGCTGCTGCTGGAGTCACTGGGCGAGCTGAGCCTGCGCCACCACGAGATCAGGGGCAACCCCGCGCCGCTGCTGGCCGGCTTCGTGTCGCGAATCGACCGTCTGAAGGAGGAGATGGTCTCGACCGAAGAGCTGCTCCGCCACGCCGCCGACCGCACGGCCCGCGCCGAGTCGGGCGACGACGCAGCCCGCACGGGCGCCGCGCGAGAGCTCGAGTTCGCCCACCTCTACGCGGATCACGAGCGACTGCTGGCCGATCGCGGGGCGCTGGACACGGGGGACCTGGTGCTGCGGGTATTCGGGCTGCTGCACGAGCGCCCCCACGTGCGCAGCCGCGTGGCCGCCGGCCTCGATGCCGTGCTGGTGGACGACTACCAGGACGCGAACTTCGCCCGGGCGGCGATGCTCGGGCTGCTGTGCGAGGAGGTGCGCGAGGTGACGGTGACCGGCGACCCGGCCCAGGCGATCGGGCCCGCGCGGGCCGCAAAGAACCTGGACGACTTCCTGCGCGCCTTCCCCGACACGACCTCGGTGGAGCTGGGCCACAGCCGCCGCTGCCCGGAGCGGATGATGACCGCCGCCTGCGCGGCTCTCGGAACGGGGGGATCCGCGGCGGGCTCGGGCGCCCGCGAGGGGGGCGAGGTGCGCTTCTGGCGCTGCGCCTCCGAGCGGGCCCAGGCCCAGGCCGTGGCCGCCGAGGCCGCCCGGCTGGTGACCGGCGGCACGGATCCCTCCCGGATCGCCGTCCTGCTCGACTCCGCCGCCCGCGAGGGCGCCGTGGTCTGCTCGGCGCTCGAGGAGCGGGCGCTGCCCTTCCGGCTGCACGGCTCAGCCGCCTACTTCCAGCGGGCCGAGGTGCGCGACGTGCTGGCCTGGCTACGGCTGCTGGCCGATCCTGCCGACTCTGGCGCGGCCGTGCGGGCTCTGGCCCGGCCGCCGGTGGGGCTGCACTCGGTGGACATCGCCCGGCTGACGCAGTTGGCCCGCCGCCGCAAGCTCGACATGCCCGCCGCCGTGGGCGCCGCCCTCGAGGGTCCGCAGCTGACCCCGGAGGGCCGCGACCGCGCACAGACGTTCCTGCGCCTGTACCGCCCCGCGGCGGCGGCGTTCGAGGATCGGCGCCCCGATGCCTTCGTGCTGCGGCTGATCGAGCGGGTGGGGATCCGCCGCCAGCAGGTGTTCGCCACCCACGCGGACACCGTGGAGCGGCTGCGAAACATCGCCGCGCTGCCCGACCTGGCCACCTCCTTCATGCGTCGCGAGCCCAACTCCACGCCGCGCGACTTCGCGCGCTATCTGCGGGCGGTGGCCGACTCGGGCCTGGAGTGGGACGAGGTGCCCGCGCCCCCTCGCGAGCAGGCGGTGCAGGTGCTCGACATCGAGTCCTCGCGCGGGCGGGAGTTCGACCACGCCTTCGTGCTCGGCCTCTCACCCGAGCACCTGGACCGGGGCGGTTCGCAGCGCGAGGCCGAGGTCCCCCCCGAGCTGATCAAGCACCGCCGGCCCGACGGCGACGCCCCAGGGCGCGCCCGGCGCCTGGTGCACGTGGCGGCCACCCGCGCCCGGGAGGGCCTGGTGCTCTCGTTCTCCGAGTCGGCCGACCGGCGGTCCACCGGCGCTTCTCCCGCCGTGCAGGATGCCCGGGCCGCCCTGGCCCTGCCCGAGGAGTCGATCGAGGAGGAGCTGTTCGGTCCCGCCGAGGGGCTGCACTCGGCCTTTCGCACCATGCGCGACGAGCTGCTCGACACGGTCGCGCAGGTGGGCGGGCGCCTGGGCGAGATGCGCCTGGACGCAGCGGTGGATGTGGACCACGCCGTGGCGCGGTTCCTCGAGCTGGTCAAGGTGGCGGCCCTGATCGATCGGACCGCGTCCGGGCAGGAGCCCGACCAGGCGCTGTCGGAGGTAAACGCGCTGCTGGCCCAGGGGGCCAGCTTCACCCAGCGCGAGATGCTCGAGGCCGGCACGCTCGACGGGTGGCTGCGCGATGCGGGTCGCGATGCCACCCGGCGGCCTGTGGCGGTCACAGCCGACGTGGAGCCGTCGCTCGATCCCTTCATACCCCGCCGCGGGGACGGCGTGATGCTGTCTGCCTCCGACATCGAGACCTACCGTCTGTGCCCGCTCAAGTACAAGTTCGCGCGGGTCTTTCGCATCCCCCAGGAGCCGACGATCCACCAGCGCTTCGGGATCGTGCTGCACCAGGTGCTGGAGCGCTTCCACCAGTCCGCCGAGCCCACCCGTGAGGAGCTGTTCGAGCTGTTCGAGTCCTCGTGGCGGCGCGGGGGCTTCGGCGACACCGACGACGAGCTCCAGTTCCGCGAGCGCGCGCTGAGCGCGCTGGACCGCTACTGGGAGCGGGTACGCGACCAGGAGGGAGAGCCGGCGTGGTTCGAGCGCTCATTCTCCTTCCAGCTGGGCCCGCACCTGCTGCGTGGTCGCGTGGACCGGGTGGACAAGCTGCCCGACGGCACCTACGAGCTCATCGACTACAAGACGGGCAAGGCCAAGAGCGCGGAAGACCTGCGCCAGGACATCCAGCTGTCCGTCTACCAGATGGGCGCGCGCGAGTCGTGGGGCGTGGAGACGTCGGCCCAGAGCTACATGTACGTGATGACCGGCGAGAAGGTGCCGGTGGCGCACTCCGAGGAGGAGCTGGAGCGCGTGCGGGCGACGATCGAGAGGATCGGCTCGGGCATCCTGCGCCAGGAGTTCCAGCCCACTCCCACCGCCGAGATCTGCTCGTTCTGTGACTACCGGATCATCTGCCCGGCGGCCGAGAGATAGGCGGGGGGGGGCGGGCTACTGCCCCCCGGGCCCCTTCTGGCGCAGGAACTTCTGGAAGTCGCTGGCGATCGCGTCGGCCGAAGGCAGGTTGGTCGGCTCGTCGGCGTCCTCGGTCACCTCGTCCATCGCCGTCTCCAGCCGCTCGACGAACGCCTTGACCTCGGGGTCCGAGGCAACCGCGGCGCTGACCTGGCGCTCGTAGTCCTCCGCGGCCTCCTCCAGCTCGCTGGCGTCGATGATCACGCCGGCCGCGCCCTCGAAGGCGCGGACCAGCGCCAGCGCGACCTTGGGGTTGGGCGTGGCCGCCACGTAGTGGGGCACCGAGGCCCACAGGCTGAGGGACTGCAGGCCCGCGGTGGCGCAAGCGTGCTGGAGCACGCCGACGATGCCCGTCGGGCCCTCGTAGCTCGTGTGCTCGAAGCCCAGGCGGTCGACCATCTCCTCGTCGGAGCAGATCCCGCTGACCGACACCGCGCGCGAGTGGGGCACGTCGGCCAGCAGGGAGCCGAGCGTGATCACCATCTCGGCGTTCAGCTCGCGTGCGGCCTCGACCACCGCGTCGCAGTAGCGACGCCAGCGCAGCGACGGCTCGACGCCCTGAAGCACGGCCAGATCCCGCTCGGAGCCGGGGAGCTCCGCCGCGGTGATCGTGGTGCTGGGCCACTCGATCTCGCGCATGTGGCCCTCGACCAGCCGCACGTCGGGCCTGACGTTGGTGAAGTCGAGGAACTCGTCGGGGTCGATGGTGGCCACCTCGATGTGGTCGAAGCGGTCCTGGATGAACTCGGTGGCTGCGGTGGCTGCGTCGCCGGCGTCGTTCCAGCCGCGGAAGGCGGCCACCAGTACGGGACGCCGCAAGGCGGGCCGGGCGCTCCAGATCAGGTCTGACATCACGCTCACGGTAGACGAGTCCGTTTGAGACGACCGGTATAAGCCACGGTGCGGTGCTCGGCCGATGTCGATCGGCCTGCGCTCCTCCCGCCGGGTCGTCCGCCGAGCAGCCCAGACTCGGACCATGCCGACCGTCGCCGAGGACCGCCCCACCGTCGTCTCGCTACGCGCGGGCACGGAGGTCGACGCCGTGTTTGCCTGCGCGCGCAAGGACCGCCTGACCGCGCGGTCGGGCTCGGTCTACCTGGCGCTGGACCTGCGCGACCGCACGGGCTCGATCCCCGCGCGGGCCTTCCGCGACGCCGACTTCATGGCCGCCCGCTTCGAGCGAGGCGACCTGGTACGGGTCGTGGGCAGGGTGGAGCGCTTCCGCGACGAGCTGCAGGTCGAGGTCCGGTCGATCGCGCGGGCCGGCGACGAGGGGCTCGACCCGGCGACCTTCCTGCCGACCGCCTACCGCGACATGGAGGAGCTCGACGGCTTCCTGGAGCACCTGGCCCGCGAGGTGCACGACCCCGACCTGCGCCGGCTGCTGGCCGCGTTCCTCGAGGACGACGAATTCCGCGAGTCGTTGCGCCGCGCGCCCTGCACCCGGGGCGGGCACCACGCCTACCTCGGCGGCCTGATCGAGCACACGGTAGCGGTGGCGACCCTGGCCCAGGAGGCGTGCATCCTGCACCCGCGGCTGGACTCGGACCTGCTCACGAGCGCGGCGATCCTGCACGACATCGGCAAGACGCGGGAGTTCGAGTACGGAGCCGAGATCTCGTTGAGCCAGGAGGGGGCCCTGCTCGGCCACCTCCAGCTCGGCCAGCAGATGGTCTCGGAGCGGGCGGGGCGCCTCGACGGCTTTCCCCAGGCGCGCCTGCTCGCCCTGTGCCATTGCGTCCTGGGTCACCACGGCCCCGATACCCTGCCCGGGCGGCGCTTTTCGTCGGCCGGGGAAGGGGCGCTGGCCCGGCTCCACGCAGTGGCCACAACCCTACAGGGGGGGATGG
>JBPCNQ010000156.1:0-6135 GCA_051001095.1 Thermoleophilaceae bacterium | reverse complement strand
TAAAGGCCGTCGACGAAACGGGCATCCCTGCCCGTCTCGTAAAGGCCGTCGACGAAACGGGCATCCCTGCCCGTCTCGTAAAGGCCGTCGACGAAACGGGCATCCCTGCCCGTCTCGTAAAGGCCCGTCTAGGCCGAGAGCGGCTCGCCACGGGGCGCCACGCCCTGAGGGCCGTTACGGCGCGGCGAGCGCTCGATGCGTGCACCGAGACCACGCAACCGCTCGTCGATGCGCTCGTAGCCGCGGTCGATCTGACGCACGTTGCCGATCTCCGAGGTGCCCTCGGCGCACAGGGCAGCGATGAGCATGGCCATTCCCGCCCGGATGTCCGGGCTCTCCATGCGCTCGCCGTGAAGCCGGCTCGGGCCGCTCACGACCGCACGATGCGGATCGCAGAGCAGAACCCGAGCGCCCATGGACACGAGCTTGTCCACGAAGAAGAGCCGGTTCTCGAACATCTTCTCGTGGATCAGCACCATGCCGTCGGACTGGGTGGCCAGCGCCAGCGCGATGCTGGTCAGATCGGCCGGGAAGGCGGGCCAGGGTCCGTCCTCGACCTTGGAGATGTGCTCGCCCTCGTCGTCCTTGACGCGCAAGGTCTGGTCGCCGGGCACCACCACGTCGGAGCCCTCGTACTCGATCCGGCAGCCGAGCCGGTCAAAGGCCAGCCGGGTCATGCGCAGGTCGTCGCAGGCCACGTCCTTGACGCGCAGCTCGCCACCGGTGCAGGCGGCCAGGGCGATGAAGGAGGCGATCTCGATGTAATCGGGACCGATGGCGTAGTCGGCGCCGCCCAGACGGCTCTCGCCGTGCACGATCAGCACGTTGGAGCCGATCCCCTCGATGCGAGCCCCCATCTGCAGCAGCAGCCGGGCCACGTCTTGGACGTGGGGCTCCGACGCCGCGTTGTGGATCACCGTCGACCCCGGGGTCAGCGCTGCGGTCATGAGGGCATTCTCGGTGCCCATGACCGAAGGCTCGTCCATGAAGAAGTCGCACGCGCGCAGGCCGTGGGCGGGAGCGGTGATCCGGTAGGAGCGACCGCTCTCGACGGTCGCGCCGAGGGCCCGGAACGCATCCAGGTGCGGGTCCAGCCGGCGACGGCCGATCACGTCCCCGCCCGGGGGCGGCATGTGGACTGCGCCGAAGCGGGCCAGCAGCGGTCCGGCGAGCAGGAACGAAGCGCGGATCTTCTCGGTCAGGCTCGGATCCAGCTCACCCGGCTGGACGTCGGCGGCGCAGACGGCCACCACGTTGTCATCGCGCCACTCGGCGGTGGCCCCGAGACCCCGCAGCAGGTCGACCATGGCCTCGACATCGCGGATGCGCGGGACGTTGCGCAGCACGACTTCGTCCTCGGTGAGCAGCGTCGCGGCCAGGACCGGCAGCGCGGCGTTCTTGTTGCCGGCGGGCACCACCGTGCCCGAGAGCGGCTGGCCGCCTTCGATGATGAATTTCTCCATGCGGGAATCGTCCGTCGGGGCCGGGGTCGAGGCAATCGACGGCTGCGCAAGGGTAGCGGAGGGCATCCTGGCACCTGAGTTCGTCTCCAGGCGTGAATGCCCTGCCGGGAGAACGCCGTACGGTGCTGGCCGACGAGAGCCGGGTCCGGTGCTCGCGCGACGAGAACCGGGGTGCTCGCGCGATCAACGCCCGCGCTGCGCTCCTCCCCAGCGATCGGGGCTGCGCTCCTACACCCGCCTCTGGGTCGCCGATACCCTGCCCGCGTGGCGTCTCCCACTCGAGCCGAGGCCTGGGAGCTGTTCTGCCGGTGGACCGAGTCCGAGTCGCTGCGAAAGCACGTGCTCGGAGTCGAGGCTGCGATGGTCGCCTACGCCCACAGGTACGGCGAGGACGAGGAGCTGTGGGCGGTCGCCGGGATCCTCCACGACCTCGACTACGAGAAGCACCCGGATCTGGAGTCCGGGCACCCGCGCGTGGCCCTCGCGCTCTTCCAGGAGGAGGGCTACCCGCGCGAGCTGATCGAGGCAGTGGCCGGCCACGCCCCTTACCTCGGCGTGGCGCGGGAGACGCTTCTGGCCAAGGCCCTCTATGCGGTAGACGCGCTCAGCGGCTTCGTGGCCGCCTGCGCGCTGGTCCGCCCGGCAGGCATCGAAGGGATGACACCCAAGTCGGTCAAGAAGAAGCTCAAGACGCCGGCCTTCGCCGCCGCGGTGAACCGCGACGAGGTGCGTGCCTCGGCCGAGGAGCGGGGCGAGGACTTCGATGAGCACCTGCGGCCGGTGATCGCGGCCATGGAGGAGCGCCGCGATGACTTGGGTCTCGCCGCCTGAGAGCCCGATCCGGGCTCGCCCAACGGGAATCGGGCCGGGCTCCTCCGTCAGGCCCCGGAGCGCCAGCGGCCCCCGGCCACGGCCCAGGCGCGCAAGTGCTCCAACGAGCAGAAGGCATCGGCGATGAGGTGACCACCTCGGTGGCGCACGAGCAGCAGCAGGGGCGGATCGGCTACGTGAGCTCCGCATTCGGAGCACGCCGGCGGTGAGTGCTCGACCGGCGGCCGGGCGAGCGCCCCGGCCGGGTCCCACGGCGCACCCCGGATCACCCACGCAACCACGTGCTCCAGCCGGCAGAAGGCCGCGCGCTCCCCGTCCCGGGGACCGGTGAGCCTGAAGCCCTCGCCGCCCTCGACCCCGCGTCCGCAGCGTGCACAGCGCTCGGAGCTCCGCACGGCACCGCGCCCGCCCGGCGGGGCAGAGGCCCCGCCAACCCGATGGCGACTAGTCGTCACTCGGCTGAGGCCGGGCGGGCGCTGTGGAGCGTGTTGCGGCGGGCCCGCCCGCTGGGCCTTCTCCCGGTCGCGACGATTCGCCGGTGGACCATCAGCTCGGCTGCCCTGGGAGCTCGAGGAGCACCCGGTGTCGTGTGCGGGGGCGGGGGTGACGGAAGGGGGCCGGCCACGCCTGCCATCATGACCGTGCGGCCTCGCTTACGCCGAGCGCGACTTTTCGATCCGCCCGCGGTTGTAGCCTTCGCACCCACCATGCCCGCCCGAACGATCACAAGAGCCCTGCTGCTGACCGCCACCGCACTGGTGATGGCCCTCTTCAGCGTGCCCGCCGCCTCGGCAGCCCGGAACGAGGTGTCGATCATCGACGATCAGCTGCTGCTGAACGCCTCTCCCGGCGAGCTGGAGTCCGACATGGCCCTCTTTAAGCGTCTCGGCGTCGACCGCCTGCGGGTGTCCGCCTTCTGGAACCAGATCGCGCCCGACAACCTCTCGCGCAGCAAGCCGGCGGGCTTCGACGGGCGCAACAACCTGGACGAGCGCTACGCGTGGGGGCCGCTCGACCGCGTGATCTCGGCGGCATCGCGTCACAACCTGCGGATCATGGTCTCCATCTCCACCCCCGCGCCGGTGTGGGCCAGCGGCGATCCCTCCCGGGACAACCCGCTCTGGAAGCCGAAGGCGGGCGAGTTTGCGGACTTCTCGGAGGCCGTGGTTCGCCGCTACGCGTCCAGCGTGGACCACTGGGGCATCTCCAACGAGCCCAATCAGGGCGTATGGCTGCAGCCCCAGAGCGACAAGCACGGGCTCGTGGCCCCCCACCTCTACCGCGCGCTGGTGCTCGCTTCCTATCCCCGGATCAAGGCCATCGACCCGACCTCCACCGCGCTGGTCGGTGAGCTGGCGGCGAGTGGCCGCGCCGGGCGCGGCGCCACGCGGCCGATCCGGCCGCTCCTCTTCCTGCGCGAGATGGCGTGCCGAAACGTCAAGTTCAAGCCGATTCGTACCGGGCGCTGCAGGGGCTTCAAGCCGGTTCCCGCGGATGCCATCGGCCACCACCCCTACAACCTGCTGCAGAAGCCCACGAACAAATCCCCGAACCGCTACGACGCCGCCATCGGCGACGGGCGAAGGCTGGTGCGTGCCATCGACCGCCTGACCCGTCTGCGCGCCATCAAGAGCGGCACCGGGCGGCGGCTGAACATCTTCTACACCGAGTTCGGCTATCAGACGAGCCCTCCGGATCCGTTTGCCGGAGTCACTCTGGGCCAGCAGCGCCTGTATCTGCAGCAGGCCGCTTACCAGGCCTACCGCACCCCACGCGTGCGGGGCCTCAATCAGTTTCGACTGAGCGACGGGGCCATCACCGGCAAGGGCCTGCGCCGCTTCCAGGAGTTCCAGTCGGGGCTGCTCTTTCGCAACCGCAAGCCCAAGCCCGCCTACTCGGTCTTCGCCCATCCGTTCGTGATCACCGGCAGCCGCTTCTGGGGCCAGGTGCGGCCGGGCGGCGCGCACAAGGTCCGGGTGGAGCGAAAGGCCACCACCAGGGGCCGCTGGCGCCTGGTGGCTCAGGTCCCCACCAGCGGGGCGGGCTACTTCTCGTTCCGGCTTCCGGGACGCAAGCCGGGCTACTACCGCTACCGCTACGACCAGCCGGCCGGTACGTCGGGCGCCGTACGCGTTCGTCGCTGACCGCTGCGCCGTACACGTCGTCGCTGACCGTCACGCGGGTGCCGGTCGAGAGCAGCATCCTCTCGCTCAGCTGCACGATACCTTGCGAGGCTGGGCCTTCCGTCCGCGACCGGGCCTACCTTTCACGAACACATGTTCCCGCGCCTGAGACAGCGGATCGGCACCACGATCATCGACCGCATCCACCTGATGGTCGAGTTCTCCACCCTCGGTGAGTATGCCCTGGCCGAGGACCTGCGGCTGGTGGCGGTGGACGCCTACAGGCCCCACATCGACGGGGCGGCGACTGCTCGGCGCACCCGCGGCGACTGTCCTTGGCGTACGGCCGCGGTCAGCCGCCGCGGCGACGACCCAGCTCGCTTCTAAACCAGTCCAACGGCTCGGGCTTCTTGCCCTCGGTGGAGGCGTCCAGCTCCACGAAGCACACGAACAGGGGCAGGTCCGGGATGCGCTCGAGCATCTCCTCGAACCGATCGGAGTCCACGTGGCCGGTCCGCTGCTGCTTTCGCCATATCCCGTAGGGCCGATCGTGAAGCTCCAGGGCCGCAAGCAGGCGCTCGTCGTCCAGATACCTCTCCGCGAACCGTCGCGCCCGCATCGCGTGATGGTTCGCGCCGGTGCGCGGGCGTGCGTGGTCGACATCGAACTTGAGTGCATCGTGCAGGAGCGCGAGCACTCGCAACTCTTCGCGGCGCTCGCCCGTCTCGCCCGAGCCGTCGATCGTGTGCAACAGATCACTCACGTGGGCGCCGACCGTGCCCTCAGGGTGGCCGCTGCGCGGCTTGCCCCACGCCCAGCCCTGCTGCAGGGTTGGGTCGGCAGCAAGCCGCTGCTCGAGCGCGTCCTCGGGCTCGAAGCCCGGGATCGGGTGCGCTGGGGGACTCAGCCTGCCGTCTCGCCGTGCCAGCCCGAGTCGTCGCGGGTGAGCACAACGCGCACGGGCCGCTCGCCGCCGTGAGCATCGTAGTGAGCCCGATCGCGCTCGACCCCCGGCTGGTCGTCGACGAGGACCAGGTGCACCGATTCGAAGGCGACGCCCGGGTGGGAACGGGACAACGTTTCCTGCACGGCCCGTTCGAGCACGGCGGGATCCCATCCGCGGTCCCCCGCCCGAGCGACCTCGAGAGCCCGGTCCGCCTGCTCCAGGTGCCGGTGAAAGGCCGGCGCGGTGTGGCGGTCACGCTTGCGCGCGCCAAGCACGCCACCCGCGAGCAGCAGGACGACGATTACGCCGGCGACGATCAACACGATTGCGAGGGTGGACACAGGTCTCCTTTTCATTGCGACGCCGTCCGGCCGACCGATTTCGACCGGGCGCAACGACGAACGGGCCGCCCCGCAGTAACGCGGGACGACCCGTTGCATTCAAGTACATCGGCGGCGACCTACTCTCCCAGGCCCTTGCGGGCCAAGTACCATCGGCGCGGAGAGGCTTAACTGCTCTGTTCGGAATGGGAAGAGGTGTTTCCCCCTCGCTAGAGCCACCGAAACATTGCGAGACCAGCTCTCCGCCGGGCCTTCAAAACCGCACAGTTGGCCTACTGGGCACCACGCTCCATATTGCATGTGTGGAGCCAAATTAAAACCGTCAAGCCCTCGAAGCATTAGTACCGGTCTGCTCAGCACGTCACCGCGCTTATACATCCGGCCTATCACCTGGTGGTCTTCCAGGGCTCTTACTCGCTTGAAGCGATGGG
>JBPCNQ010000155.1:0-7699 GCA_051001095.1 Thermoleophilaceae bacterium | reverse complement strand
GCCCCTGCTCCTCGCCCAGGCGAAAGTCGTCCTCGCCGAAGGCGAGAGCCGTGTGCACGACCCCGGTGCCGTCGTCGGTGGTCACGAAGGCGGCGGGCAGGACCGTCTGGCTCTTTGGGCCGAAGTCGGTCACGTAGGCGAAGGGGGGCTCATAGGCGGTGCCGACCAGGTCCGCGCCTCTGACGGGGCCGCTGACCGCCACGCCCTCGCCCAGCACCTTCTCCACCAGCGCCTCGGCCATGATCAGCTGCTCACCGCCTGTGCCCTCGTGGTCATCCACGTGTGCGCGCACGTAGGTCACGTCGGGGTCTACGGCCAGGGCGGCGTTGGAGAGCAGCGTCCACGGGGTGGTGGTCCAGCCCAACAACGAGACGCCCGGCTCCCCGCGGACGGGGAAGCGCACGTATGCGCTGGGGTCGATCACGTCCTTGTAGCCCAGGGCCACCTCGTGGGAGGAGAGCGCCGTGCCACAGCGCGGGCAGTAGGGCACGACCTTGTGGCCCTCGTACAGCAGGCCTTTGTCCCAGACCTGCTTGAGCCCCCACCAGACCGACTCGATGTAGTCGTCGTCGAGCGTGTAGTAGGCGTCTTCGGTGTCGATCCAGAAGCCGATCCGCTCGGTCAGCGCGTGCCACTCGTCGATGTACTTGAGGACCGAGTCGCGGCAGCGGGCGTTGAACTCGGCCACGCCGTAGCGCTCGATGTCCTCCTTGGAAGTGAAGCCGAGCTCCTTCTCGATCTCGAGCTCGACCGGCAGGCCGTGGCAGTCCCACCCACCCTTGCGGTGCACGAGCCGGCCGCGCATGGTCCGGTAGCGCGGGAACACATCCTTGAACACGCGCGAGAGCACGTGATGGGAGCCGGGCCGGCCGTTGGCCGTGGGCGGGCCCTCGTAGAACACGTAGGGCTTCGCGCCCTCGCGGCGGCGCACGGACTCGCCGAACACGTCGCGCTCGCGCCAGCGCACGAGGATCTCCTGCTCGAGCGCGGGAAAGGACTGCTGGGAATCGACGGGGGCGTAGCGGGCCATGGCGGCCCACCAGTCTATGTAGGCCGTTACGCAGCCAGCTTGCGGCAGATGAAGGCCAGCGAGCGCTTCTCCTCCTCGTCCAGCGACGAGAAGGCCGTCCTCACGCGGTCGGCGTGACCCGGGAACAGTCGGTCGACCAGGTCGTGCCCGGCCGGCGTGAGGTCCACGGCGCAGCTGCGGCGGTCCTGCTCCAGCCGTCGTCGGCGCACCAGACCGCGCGTCTCGAGGGTGATCGTGACCTCGGTGGCATTGGCCTTGGACCAATCCAGGCGGCGGCGCATGGTGCGCAGCTCCAGCGACCCGCCCGCGGTGGTGAGGATCACCAGCGCCGAGAAGCCGGCGGCCGAGACGCCCTCGCGCTCGAGGTCGGTGGCCAGCACGCGCCTGACCGAGGTCTCGGCGCGCAGCAACGCCTGCAGCGCGCGGTGGGCGAGAGGGTCGCCGACCTCCAGGGGGCTCATCGGGGCGCGATGGTAGGCCCGCGGCCGGACGATTGCCGCAGAATGCGCACATCCGATGCTTCGGGCGCTTACGATCGGCGGTGTGCGGCTACCCGCCCTGTTCGTGCTCTGTGCCGCGGTCCTCCTGCTGGGGCTCTCGGGGTGCGGCCGGGAGGAGCCCGCCGTGCTCAGTCCGGTCTGCCGGGAGGGGTCGGACGCCATGTTGCGGGCCCTGCGCCGGGCGCCGTCCCCGGTCTCCCTCGGCGGCACGCCGCTTTCGTCCTGCGTGCGCGACGCCGGCGACGGAGGCGACCTGCGCGACGTGGGGGTCGGCTACCTCGACGCCGCCGCCGTGCTGGCCACAGCCGCCGAGAAGAATCCCGAGGGCCCCGAGGCGCTGCGGCTGGGCTACCTGGTCGGCGCCGCCCACCGGGGGGCGTCGAGCGACCAGGGGCCTGCCTCCGAGATGGTGCGCCGCCTCGACAACGAGGCCACGCGGGCCGACAAGGGCTCCGCCGCGTTTGGGCGCGGAGAGCGGGCGGGGCGCCGGGGGGGCTAGCCGCGAAGAGCGGGCGGCTGGCCCGGGGGGCGCGGGCGGGAGGCCCCAGGGGACCAGGCGCACCGGTAGCCTGGGGCTCCGGCGACCGGAGAGGCTCGAATGGCGGCTCAGCAGCAGTTGTGGGGCTCGGAGACGAGCAAGGCAGTGGACAACTTTCCGGTCTCGGGCGAGCGCGTGCCCATCCCCGTGGTGCGCATGCTGGGCCGGGTCAAGGCGGCCGCCGCTCGCACGAACGCCGAGCTCGGCCTACTCGACTCCGCGATCGCCGAGAAGGTCGCGGCCGCAGCCGACGAGGTCGCCGCCGGCGACCACGACGACCAGTTCCCGATCGACGTCTTCCAGACCGGCTCGGGCACCTCCACGAACATGAACGCCAACGAGGTGATCGCCAACCTGGCCGGCGAGGGGGCCCACCCCAACGATCACGTGAACATGGGGCAGTCCTCAAACGACGTCTTCCCCTCGGCCGTCCACCTGGCCGCGGTGGCGGAGGCACAGGACAGGCTGCTTCCCGCCCTGGAGGGCTTGAGCGCCGCGTTTAAGGCCAAGGCCGAGGAGCTCGCCGACGTGGTCAAGGCCGGGCGCACCCACATGATGGACGCGGTGCCGGTGACCCTGGGGCAGGAGCTCGGCGGCTACGCGGCCCAGGTCCGCCTGGGCGGCGACCGGGTGGGCGACGCCCTCCCCCGCGCCGCCCAGATCCCGCTGGGCGGCACCGCAACCGGCACCGGGCTGAACACCCACCCGGACTTCGCCGCGGGCGTGCGGGCCAAGCTGCGTGAGAGCACGGGCGTGGCCGTGGAGGGCCCGGCCGATCCGTTCGAGGCCCAGGGCAACCGCGACGGCCTGGTGGAGCTCTCGGGCGCCCTGAAGGTGGTGGCCGTGTCGCTGACCAAGATTGCCAACGACCTGGTGCTGATGGGCTCGGGCCCGCGCACCGGCCTGGGGGAGATCGCGCTGCCCGAGCTTCAGAAGGGCTCGTCGATCATGCCGGGCAAGGTCAACCCGGTGATCCCGGAGGTGGTGCTGCAGGTGGCCGCCCAGGTGATCGGCAACGACGCCGCGGTGACCATCGCCGGCACCCAGGGCAACTTCGAGCTCAACGTACGCGTGCCCGTGATCGCCCGCAACGTGCTCGACTCGATCACCATCCTGACCAGCGCGGCCACTCTGCTGGACGAGAAGTGCGTGGCCGGCCTTCAGGCAAACGTCGAGAACCTGACCCGCCACGCCGAGTCCACGCCGGCGATCGCCACCGCCCTGAACCCCCACATCGGCTACGACCGGGCCGCCGAGATCGTCAAGGAGGCGGTTGCCTCGCAGCGCACGGTCCGCGAGGTGGCGCTGGAGAAGGGCGTGGACGAGACGACGCTGGACGAGGCGCTGGACCTGCGCCGGATGGCGCGCGGGTCAGCGGCGGGCTAGGTCGTCGGGCAGGCGCCACCCGCGCCGGCCCGTGAGCTCCACCGCCGCCTTCGGGCCCCACGATCCCCTGGGGTAGGGGTGCACCTCGGGGCTGCTCGCAAGGACGGGGTCGCACAGCTCCCACAGCCGCTCGACCTCGTCGGCGCGCGTGAACAGGGTGTGGTCGCCCTGCATGACGTCGAGGAGGAGCCGTTCGTAGGCCTCGAGGGCGTCGTGCCCGCCGAAGGCCTCGGAGAAGTCGAGCTTCCACCTGGCGTCGCCGATCTCCAATGCCGGCCCGGGCTGCTTGGCGCGCACGTCGATCGTGACCTCGGGTGCGTCGGTTAGCTCGAAGACCAGCTCGTTGGGCACATCGCCGCCGGACCCGTCAGCCGTGGCGAACATATGCAGCGGGGGCTCACGGAAGCCGATGGTGATCGTGCGCCGCGACTGGGCCATCGCCTTGCCCGTGCGCAGGAAGAACGGCACGTGCGACCAGCGCCAGGTGTTCACCCGCACCTCCATGGCCACGAAGGTCTCGACCTCGGACGCCGGGTCCACGTCCTCCTCGTCGCGGTAGCCCTCGTACTGGCCGAACACCACGCGGTCCGGCTCGATCGGCGCCACGGCGTCGAACACCTTCTTCTTCTCCTGGTGGAGCGAGTCCGGTCGAGGTGCACCGGCGGCTCGAGCGCCACGAACCCGAGCAGCTGCAACAGGTGCGTGGAGATCATGTCCCGGAGCGCCCCGGTGGACTCGTAGAACCCCGCGCGGCCATCGATGCCCACGTCCTCGGGCACGTCGATCTGGACGTAGGCGATGTGGTCGCGATTCCACGCGGGCTCGAACAGGCCGTTGGCGAAGCGCAGCACCAGGATGTTCTGCGCCGCCTCCTTGCCCAGGAAGTGGTCGATCCGGAACACCTGGTCCTCGTCCACCACCTCATGCAGCGTGGCGTTCAGCTCCTTTGCCGACTCCAGGTCGCGGCCGAAGGGCTTCTCCACGATCAGCCGGGCCCCGTCGGCGATCCCGGACTCGCCGAGCATGCCGATCATGTCCTGCATCGCGCCGGGCGGGACGGACAGGTAGACCAGGCGCCTGGCCCGCTCGCCCAGATCCTTCTCCGCCTCCTCGACGGCCGCGGCCAGGTCCTTGCCGTCGTCCGCGCTGGACACGGTGAACGAGATCCGGCCGACGAAGTCGTCGAGCCTGGCGGCGTCGGGCTCGTCCTCGTCGCCGTGCTCGGCGATCGCCTCCCTGACGTGGTCGCGGAACTCCTCGTCGCTTCCGGGCGAGTGGCGGCCGGAGCCGATGATCCGGAGCTCCTCGGGCATCAGCCCCTCCCGGGTCAGGCGGTAGAGTCCCGGGAGGAGCTTGCGAGCCGCCAGGTCGCCCGTGGCCCCGAAGAGGACGAAGACCTGGGGATCGGGACGGGCGTCGGAGTGCTCGCTCAAGGCGGCGAGGCTATCCGGCCGCCCTGGTCAGCTCCTCCACCTGGTCGTCGGAAAGCTCGAGCGTCGCGGCCCGGCAGTTGGCCTCGAGGTGCTCGACGCTCGAGGTACCCGGGATCGGCAGCGTCACCTGCGACCGGCGCAGCAGCCAGGCCAGCGCCACCTGCGAGGGCTCGGCCCCCGTGGCCTTGACCACATCGTCGACGGGCCCGCCCTCCTTGGCCAGCTCACCGCTGGCGATCGGAAACCACGGGATGAAGCCGATGCCCTCGCGCTCGCAGTACTCGAGCACGTCCTGGGACTTGCGGTTGGTCAGGTTGTAGAGGTTCTGCACGGTGGCGACCTCGACCACCTTCCGCGCCGCCTCGATGTCATCCACCGAGACCTCGGATAGGCCCACGGCGCCGATCTTGCCCTCATCCTTGAGGTCCCTGAGGAGGCCGAACTGCTCGTCGCGGTCCACGCCGGCGTCGATCCGGTGCAGCTGGAACAGGTCGATCCGCTCCAGACCCAGGCGCCGGAGGCTCATCTCGCACTCCTGGCGCAGGTACTCGGGCCGCCCGACGGCGTGCCACTCGCCGGGCCCGGTGCGCACCAGGCCGGCCTTGGTGGCGATCAGGATCTGGTCCTCGTAGGGGTGCAGCGCCTCGCGCAGCAGCTCCTCGGCCACGTAGGGGCCGTAGGAGTCGGCGGTGTCGAAGAAGTCGACGCCCAGCTCGACTGCGCGCTTCAGGACGCGGATGGCCTCATCGCGGTCGCCGGGCTCGCCCCAGACGCCGTCGCCGGTCAGCTGCATGGTGCCGTAGCACAAACGGTGGACGATCTTGCCGGCGATGTCGAAGCTGCCGCCGGCCTCAATCGGCTTCTCGGTGGTGGGTGGGGTCATGGGCTCCTCGCTTGGGGTCGCAGTTCTCGCGGGCGACGTTAGAGGCGGCCCGGGTCAGTCGAGGTTCACGGCGACGTACTTGACCTCGAGGTACTCGTCGATGCCCTCGTTGCCGCCCTCGCGGCCCACACCCGACTGCTTGACCCCGCCGAAGGGCGCGCCGGCGTTGGATACCAGGCCCTGGTTTAGGCCGATCATCCCCGACTCCAGCGCCTCGCAGACGCGGAAGGCCCGCTTGAGGTCCTTGGTGTAGACGTAGGCGACCAGGCCGAACTCCGTGTCGTTGGCCGCGTGGATCGCGTCGTCCTCGGAGTCGAAGCCGATCACCGGCGCCACCGGCCCGAAGACCTCCTCCTTGAGCAGGCGCGCGTCGGGGGTCACGTCGGCGAGCACGGTCGGCTCGTAGAAGTACCCGGGTCCGTCGATGCCCTTGCCGCCCACGACGGCCTTGGCGCCCCGGTCCACGGCGTCGTCGACCAGCTCGGCCACCTTGCCGCGCTGGTTGCCGTCGATCAGCGGTCCCACCTCCGAGTCGTCCTCGGTGCCGCGCCCGACCTTCATGGCGCCCATCCGCTCGGCGAGCCTGGAGGCGAACTCCTCCGCCACCGACCCGGCCACGTGGAAGCGGTTGGCCGACGTGCAGGCCTCGCCGATGTTGCGCATCTTGGCGATCATGGCACCCTCGACCGCGGCGTCGAGGTCGGCGTCCTCGAACACGAGGAACGGCGCGTTGCCGCCAAGCTCCATCGACACCTTGAGCACCTGCCTTGCCGACTGCTCGATCAGCGACTGGCCCACCTCGGTAGAGCCCGTGAAGGAGAGCTTGCGCGTGCGCGGGTCCTCGATCAGCGGGCCCATCGTGGAGCCGCTCGACGATGCCGTGACGATGTTCAGGACGCCACCCGGCAGCCCCGCCTCCTCGAGCACCTTGGCCAGCGCCAGCATGGACAGCGGCGTGAGCTGGGCCGGCTTGACCACCATCGTGCACCCGGCGGCGATCGCGGGGCCGATCTTTCGGGTGCCCATGGCCATCGGGAAGTTCCAGGGCGTGATCATCAGGCAGGGCCCGATCGGCTGGCGCATGGTCAGCACGCGCCCGGCGCCGTTGCCGGCGACCTTGTACCGGCCCTCGACGCGCAGCGCCTCGCCCGCGTACCAGCGAAAGAACTCGGCGGCGTAGGCGATCTCGCCCTTGGACTCGGCCAGGGTCTTGCCCATCTCCAGGGTCATGAGCAGCGCCAGCTCGTCGGCCCTGCCGTTCAGCGCCTCGAAGGCTGTGTGCAGTATCTCGCTGCGCTCGTTGGGCGCGGTCGCGGCCCACTCCGCCTGCTTGTCGTGGGCGGCCGCGAGGGCTTCTTCGGCGTCCTCGGGAGTGGCGTCGGCCACCTGGCACAGGACCTCGCCGGTGGCGGGATCCTCCACGTCGATGGTCTCGCCGCCCGCCCCGTCTCGCCACTCGCCCCCTATGTAGAGCTGCTTGGGGACATCGTCGACTACCTGCTGCTCCTGGGTGGCGATGGCCATGGCTCTCCTAGTGCACTGTCTCAAGAACGGCTTCACACCTGCCGACTTTTTCGAGGATCGAGTCGATCGAGGCAGTCCAGATGAACGGTTGGGGGTCCTGGTTGTGCGCGGCGAGGAACTCGTTGATCGCTTCGATGAGGTCGGGGACGCTGTGAAAGACCCCGCGGCGGATCGCTTTGTCGGTGAGTTCGCGAAACCAGCGCTCGACGAGGTTTAGCCACGAGCTCGAGGTTGGGGTGAAGTGCAGGTAAAAGCGCGGGTGCTTGGCCAGCCAGGCGTTGACGTTTTTGTGGGTGTGGGTGCGATAGTTATCGACGATCAGGTGCAGGTCGCGCTCGCCGGGAAACTCGCGGTCGAGGTGGCGCAGGAACTTCAGGAATTCCTGGTGGCGGTGGCGGGGCAGGC
>JBPCNQ010000154.1:0-2894 GCA_051001095.1 Thermoleophilaceae bacterium | reverse complement strand
CGGTCATTCCCGCTCTGCGTGAGGCTCCCGAGCTGGCCGAGGAATGGGAGCCGCGGCTGGGCTCCACCGACTACGACACCGTCGCCCTCGCCGGCATGGCCATGACCGAGAAGCAGGGCGGCTCGGACGTGCGCGCCAACACCACCCGAGCCGAGCCCCAGCCCGACGGCACCTACGCGATCACCGGCCACAAGTGGTTCTGCTCCTACCCACAGTGCGACATCTTCCTGACGCCGGCTCAGGTCCCGGAAGGGCTGTCCTGCTTTCTAATCGAGAGCCGCGACCCGGGCTTTCAGATCCAGCGCCTCAAGAACAAGCTGGGCACACGCTCCCTCCCCTCCTGCGAGGTCGAGCTCCGCGGCGTGACCGGTCGGCTGGTGGGCGAGGAGGGTCGTGGCGTCCAGACCATCATCGGGATGGTCAACCACACGCGCCTGGACTGCCTGATCGGCTCGGCCGCCGGCATGCGAGCCGGCACCGTGCAGGCGATCCACCACACCCGCCACCGCTCGGCCTTCGGCCGGACACTGGTGGATCAGCCCGCGATGGCCAACGTGCTGGCCGACCTGGCGATCGAGTCCGAGGCCGCCACCACCACCGCCATGCGCATCGCCCGGGCCTACGACGAGGACGGCGCGGCCTTCCGACGCGTTTCCACCGCGGTGTCCAAGTACTGGGTCTGCAAGCGCGCCCCCAGCACGCGCTGGAGGCGCTCGAGTGCCTGGGCGGCACGGCTACGTGGAGGAGTCGGGCATGCCGCGACTGCTGCGCGACTCCCCGCTGAACTCGATCTGGGAGGGCTCGGGCAACGTGGCCGCCCTGGACGTGCTGCGGGCGCTGGGCCGCGAGCCCGAGGGGCTGCCGGCGTTCTTCGGAGAGGTCGAGCTCTCCGCCGGCGCCGATCCCCGCCTCGACGCCCACGTGGATGGCTTGAAGAAGAGCCTGGCTGCACTGACCACAGAAGGCGGCGACCCTCAATTCGGAGCCCGCCGGGCAGTCGAGGACATGGGTCTGGCCCTGCAGGGCTCGCTCCTGGTGCGCCACTCCCCTGCCCCGGTGGCCGATGCCTTCTGCGCTTCCGCCTGGCCCGCCAGGGAGGTCACGCCTTCGGCACGCTGCCCAAGGGCACCGACGCCCGCTCGATCGTCGACCGCGCTCTGGCAGCGTGAGTGCAGGAGACGGTCCGTTCGAGGACTGAGCCTGCTCGATTTGCAGCGGGGCTTGCAGGGCTACGTAACTCCGAAGGATTTCGAGGAGCGCGTGCGCCGCTCCTGAAGGTGTGGGCCTGCCTCCCCTGTCAAGGGGAGCATCCAGCGACCCCGAAAAAGGAGCTTCTTCACGACCGTCTTGCGATGGAGGCCCGCGAGTAGCCGTGCCGTTGCCGCCCTTGCCTCGGCGGCCCCGGCCCAAGCCGGAGTCGCGCATACCGTGGAGCCCGGCGAGACGCTGTGGTCGATCGCGGCGGCCAGCAACCTGACCACCCGTACGCTTGCCGCGGCCAACAGCCTGTCCGAGGGCTCCGCCGTGGTCACGGGCAGCACCATCACCGTGCCCCGCGAGGGCGAGGGCACGGCGGCGCTGGCCGCAGGCGGCACGCCCAGCGGGGGAACGGCCACGGGCGCGACCGCTGCCCCCCCACCGGCCGGTGCCTACACCGTGCAGCCGGGCGACACCCTCTCGGGCATCGCGGCCCGGGCCGGGGTCAGCTCCGCGGCCGTCGCCGCCATGAACGGCCTGGCGCCCGGCGCCCAAGTGGTCAGCGGCACCGCGCTCAAGCTACCGACCGGCTCTGTGTCAGCGAGGTCGGCGGCTGCCACTGGCGGCACGGCCGGCCCCGCGGCTCCCTCCGCCCCTCCCAGTGCCACCCCCGGACGCGTGGGCGCAGCCCAGATCGGCCAGATCGCCGCGCAGAACGGCGTTTCCTCCTCGCTCGCGGCAGCCATCGCATGGCAGGAGAGCGGCTTTGACAACGGGATGGTCTCCTCCGCGAACGCCCGCGGCGTGATGCAGGTCATGCCCGGCACCTGGAGCTGGGTGCAGAGCCACCTGGCGGGACGGAGGCTGGACCCTTCGTCTGCCCAGGACAACGTCCACGCCGGGACGCTGTATCTGAGCCAGCTGTTGCGCGACGCCGGCGGCGATCCCACCACCGCCATCGCCGGCTACTACCAAGGACCGGCCTCGATCAGGAGCATCGGCATGCTGCCCGAGACGCGGCGCTACGTGGACAACGTGATGGCGTTGCGCGGGCGCTTCGGCGGGTAGCCAGGTCAGAGCCTGGGGATCGACGCGTTACCCATGGCGGTCTTCGGGTAGGTGTGCGCCGTTGGTGAGCGGGGTGCGTACCCACACGGTGACGGTCTCGGGGCTGATCCGATCCGCGGCTCGCGCGCGAAAAGCGTGGGTCCAATGCTCCTCTGACGCCCCTTCCAGCGCGGGACCAGGGCTCCGAAGGGTTGCGCGCTTACTAAATGTAAGCTAGACTCACGACATAACGCGGAAAGCTCGAGACGCAAAGGAACCATCACGGCCAAGAACACCATCACCCCGGAAGCCACTACGGACTCCATCCAGCTGTTCTTCAACGAGGCAGCCCGCCACCCGCTGCTCACCGCCGCGGAGGAGATCGAGCTGGCCAGGCGCATCGAGAAGGGCGACTTGGCCGCCAAGGACCGCATGGTCAACGCGAACCTGCGCCTGGTCATCTCCATTGCCCGCAAGTATCAGGGCCAGGGACTCCCCCTGGGGGACCTGATCCAGGAGGGCATGCTGGGACTGATTCGCGCGGTCGAGAAGTTCGACTGGCGCAAGGGCTTCAAGTTCTCCACCTACGGCACCCTGTGGGTGCGCCAGGCGATCGGCCGCGGGCTGGCCAACTCCAGCCGCACCGTGCG
>JBPCNQ010000153.1:0-9721 GCA_051001095.1 Thermoleophilaceae bacterium | reverse complement strand
CGCCGGCCGTCGATGATGTAGGCGTTGCGCGCGCCTCCCTCCAGGGCCTGGACACAGGCCTCGAGCTTGGGCCGCATCCCGCCCGAGACGCCGGGCAGCGCCGCCCGCACCTCCGCCGCCGTGCTCTGCGAGATGCGCGACTCCGGGTCGGCGGGGTCTGCCAGCCACCCGATCACGTCGGTCAGGAAGATGCACTTGTACGCGCCCAGAGCGCTGGCCACCGCGGCGGCCGCGGCGTCGGCGTTCACGTTGTAGGACTGTCCCTCGGCGTCGGCCCCCACCGAGGCGATCACCGGGATGTAATCCTCGGCGATGTGGTTGAGCACGCCGGCGTTCACCCGCTCTACCTCGCCCACGAAGCCGATGTCGCGGTCGCCGGCCGCCAGCTGCTTCTTGACCTCAAACAACATGCCGTCGTCGCCGCACAGTCCCACCGCGGGCTGGCCGTGGCGGCCCAGCAGCAGCACGATGTCCTTGTTCTGCTTGCCGACCAGCACCATCTTGACCACCTCCACCGTGGCCCCGTCGGATACGCGCAGGCCGTCCACGAACTCCACGGGCATGCCCAGCCGGTCCATGTAGCCCGTGATCGCCGGACCGCCACCGTGCACCACGACGGGGTTCAGGCCCACGTACTTGAGCAGCACCACGTCGCGAGCGAACTCCTCCCGCAGGAGCGGGTCGGTCATGGCCGCGCCGCCGTACTTGATCACCACGGTGCGCCCGTGGAAGTCGCGGATGTAGGGCAGCGCCTCTAGGAGGGTCTCGACGTCCCTCATGTCGTGTAGTCCGAGTTAAACGTCACGTACTCCTCCGACAGGTCGCTGAAGAAGATCTCGGCCTCGCCGCCCTCACCAGGCAGGGTCAGGGCCATATCCACCTCCGGCGCGCTCATCGCCCCCTCGAGCCCTAGCAGCTCATGGGGCGCCAGCTCCAACATGTCCCCTGCGCTCACCAGCCGGCGGCCCTCGATCTCCAGGTCCACCACAAAGTCATCGCCCGGGTCCATGACGGCGCCGGCGGCCTGCAGGATGCGCCCGTAGTTGGGGTCCGCGCCGTGCAGGGCCGCCTTGACCAGCGGCGAGCCGGCTACCGCCCGGGCCACGCGCTCCACGGACCCGGCGGCTCCGCGGACGACCAGGCGTGCCGCTCGCCCCGCGCCCTCGCCGTCGGCCACGATATCGACCGCGAGCTGCCGCATCAGCGCGTCCAGGGCCTCGCCCAGGCGAAGCTCGTCCTCGGTCTCGGCCTGCACCGCCACGCCGGAGGCGCCGGAGGCCTGGGCGAAGACCGTGTCGCTCGTGGAGAGCTGGCCATCCACCGAGATGCGGTCGAACGAGCGTTTCACGCACACCCCGGTCAGCAGATCGATCGTGTGCGCGTCGAGGGCGGCGTCGGTCTGCACGAAGCAGAACATGGTGGCGAACCGCGGTGAGATCATGCCGGCGCCCTTGGCCTGGGCGCTCAGGCGCACCGTGCCCGAGGGCAGCGCCACCTCCAGCGCCGCGTTCTTGGACCCGGAGTCGCTGGTGAGGATCGCCTCGGCAAGGCCGCCCGCGTCCGACCCCAGCTGCCCGCAGGCCGACGCGACCCCATCGAGTACGCGCCGGCGGGGCAGCTCGGGGCCTATCACCCCGGTGGAGGCCACCCCCACCTGGGCCGCCTCGACGCCCAGCAGCTCGGCCGCGCGGGCCTGCATGGCGAGCGCGGTCTCATACCCCCGGCGGCCGTCGCCGGTGTTCGAGCCGCCGGCGTTGGCCACCACGGCACGGAGGCGGTGCAGGTCGGCCCGACGCGAGACCTCCACGGGTGCGCCCACGCGGGCGTTGGTGGTGAAGCGCGCGGCCGAGGTGGTCTGGACGGCGTCGGAGACGATCACCCCCAGGTCCAGGCCGGCCGGCTTGAGCCCGGCAGCGACGCCGGCGGCGCGAAAGCCCGCCGGCAGCCCACCGGGCGCGAGCTCGGTCACGTGCTGGGGCCTGTCGACCCACCGTGAGCGGAAGAAGCTCGGGGGGTGGTGCGAGGCCTCGGGTGTGTTCATTCCAGCCCCTCCGTCTCGTCCAGGCCCAGCATCAGGTTCAGGTCCTGTACCGCCTGGCCGGCGGCGCCCTTCCACAGGTTGTCGATCGCCGACTCCACCAGCACCCGGTGGCCGGTCACGGTGCCGTAGACGCGGGCGCGGTTGGTGGCGCGCACGTCGGCCGTGCGCGGCGGGGCGTCCACGACCTCGACGAAGGGCTCGCCTGCGTAGGCGTCCTTGAGCAGCCCATGCACGTCCTCGCGGGTCAAGTCGGTGTCGGTGGCGGCGTAGCAGGAGGCCAGCAGCCCCTGGTCCACCGGGATCAGGTGGGGGACGAAGGTGATGGCGACGCCCGCCGGCAGCTCCTGCTCCAGCTCGGCGCTGTGACGGTGGCCCTCGGCCTTGTAGGCGTTCACGTTGTCGGCCGCGGACACGTAGTGGGTCTCCTGGGTGGCCTCGCGTCCCGCGCCCGAGACGCCCGTCTTTACGTCCACGACAGCGTCGCGCAGGTGCTCTCGCAGCGGCCACAGGCCGAGGAGCGCGGCGGTGGCGTTGCACCCCGGCCCGGCCACCAGGTCCGCGTCGCGGATCTCCTCGCGGTGCCCGTTGATCTCGGGCAGCCCGTACACGGCTTCGGCCAGCAGCTCCGGAGCCTCGTGGGGCTGGTACCACCCCTCGTATCGGCGCTGGTCGAGGCGGAAGTCAGCCGAGAGGTCGACCACCTTCAGCCCGCGCTCGCGCAAGGCGCGCACGGCTCCGGCCGCGGCCCTGTGCGGGTAGGCCACGAGCGCGCAGTCGGCCCGCTCGGCGACCGAGTCGGGATCGAGCTCCTCCATGGTCAACCCGATCCGGTGGATCGGGTACAGGTCGTCGTGGCGCCGCCCCGCATCGCTGCGGGCGCTGAGCACGGTCAGATCCAGCGAGGGATGTCCCTGGACGATCGCCGCGCACAACGCGCCGCCGAAGCCGGCGGCGCCGATGACCGCGACCCGGTGCCCGCCGTGGGCGAGCGGGCGGCTCGGCCGGCCGTGCTGCGATTCGCCTGGCGCGCCCGGCCGGCTCGGCCGCCCGTGCTGCTGCGCTTCATCAGCCACGCAGCCGCCCTCCCAGCTCGGCCAGCCGAACCTCGATGGCTTCGCGCCGCTCGTTTACCTCGGCCTCGGTGAGCGTGCGATCGGGCGCGCGGAACTCCAGCCGCAGGGCCAGGGAGCGATTGCCCTTCCCCACCTGCTCGCCCTCGTACACGTCGAACACCTGGGCCCCCACCAGGAGGTCGCCGCCGCCCTCCCGCGCGGCGGTGCCGATGGCGGCCGCCTCGACCTCCCCCGGCGCCACCACGGCGATGTCCTGCCACACCGCGGGGAAGCCCGTCACGTCGGCGAAGGCCTCGACCTCGGGGGCCAGCCGGGCCAGGGCATCGAAGTCGAGCTCGAATGCGGCAGCGGAGTCGAGATCCCACGCCCGCACCACCGATGGGTGGATGTCGCCGATCCAGCCGATCTCCTCGCCGCCCGCCACGATGGCGGCGGATCGGCCCGGGTTTAGATAGGGGCGGGTGGCCCGGACGACCTCCAACCCGGCGCCGGCCGCCGTCGCCAGCGCCTCAACCAGCCCCTTGGCGGCGTAGAAGTCTCCGGGCACGGCCGGGCGCCGCCACGTGGCCGGAGCAGCCTGGGTGAGCAGGCCGCCCAGGTGATGGCGCTCGTCGGCCGGCAGGGCGCCCCCCGTGCTGCCCTGGGGGGCGTCGAGCCCACCAGTCGAGCGGTACACGTGGGCGGACTCGAACAGCGCGAGCGCGCCGGCGCCCCGCGCCGCGTTGTCTCGCGCGGCATCCAGCAGGCCGGGCAGCAGCAGCGGCCGCATGACGCTCTGGTCCTCGCTGACGGGATTCGACAGGGCCAGCCGGTCGCCGTCGGGGTCGCCGAGCCTCAGCCGCTCCAGGACCTCGGGGGCGGTGAAGCTCCAGGCCACGATCTCGTGCAGCCCGCGGTCGCGCAGGGCGTCCTCCAGGCGCCGGCGCAGCCGCTGGCGGTGGGTCAGCCGCCCGACGGCGTGGCGGCGGGCGGGCAGAGTCACGGGGAGCCTGTCCAGGCCGTGGATGCGGGCGATCTCCTCCAGCAGGTCGGCCTCGCGCTGGACGTCGGCGTCGCGCCAGTAGGGCACCGACACCGCCAGCGCCGCGTCGCGGCGCTCGACCGCGAAGCCCAGCGACTCGAGGATGGAGACCATCTTCTCCTCCGGAATGGCGGCGCCCAGGATCCGGGCCACGCGGACCGACCGCAGCTCGATCACCCGCGGGCCCGTCGGCGAGGGATAGACGTCGATCGTGCCCGGCACCATCCGCGCGCCGCACAGCTCCACCATCAGGCGTGCGGCCAGCCGCTGGGCGGCGATCGCGTTGCCGGGGTGCAGCTGCTTCTCGAACCGGGTCGAGGCCTCCGAGCGCAGTCCCAGCGCCTTCGACGTGGCGAGGATGTTGGGCCCCACCCAGGTGGCCGCCTCCATCAGCACCCGCGTGGTGTGGGCCGATACCTCCGAGATCCGGCCGCCCATGACTCCGGCGATGCCCGAGGGGCCTTCGGCGTCGCAGACCAGGGCCATCTCGGGGTGAAGCTGGCGCTCGATGTCGTCGAGGGTGACCATCCGCTCGCCCGGTCGGGCCTTGCGAACCGCGATCCGGTCCCCGCGCACCTGGTCCAGGTCGAAGGAGTGCAGCGGCTGCCCGGTGGCCAGCATCACGTAGTTGGTGATGTCGACCACGTTGGATATCGGCCGCTGCCCGGCGGCGGTCAGGCGCTGGCGCAGCCAGGGCGGCGAGGGGCCGACCTCCACGCCCTCGAACACGCGACCGGTGAAGCGCAGGCAGATCTCGGGGTCGGCGATCTCGATCGCCACGTGCTCCTCGGCGCGATCGCTCCCCGACGCGGGCACGTCCTCGTCGGTCGGGTCCGCCGCCAGCGGCGCGCCGGTGGCGGCGTGCACCTCGCGCGCGATCCCGTAGACCGACAGGCAGTCGGGCCGGTTGGGCGTGATCTCCAGCTCCAGCACGTCATCGTCGATGGGCAGGGCGTCGGCCAGCGGCGACCCGGCGGCCAGGTCTGCGGCCAGCTCGAGGATTCCGCCGTGGTCGGGCCCCATCCCCAGCTCGTCCTCGGCCAAGATCATGCCGTTGGACCTGATCCCGCGGAGCTCGGCCTCGCCCAGCTTGGTGCCGTCGGGCATGACCGCCCCCGGCCGGGCGACCGCCACCGTCTGGCCGGCGGCCACGTTGGGCGCGCCGCACACGATCGTCCGGGGGTCGCCGCTCGAGCCGTCGTCCACGGTGCACACCCGCAGCCGGTCGGCGTCAGGGTGCGGCCCGGCGGCGAGCACCTTGCCCACCACGAAGCCCTCGCGACCGCCCACGCCCAGGCGCTCGATCCGCTCCAGCTCGGTGCCGGTCAAGTCCAGCCGCTCGCCGATGCCGGCGGCGTCGAGGTCTGGGTCCACGTAGGAGCGCAGCCAGCGCAGGGGCACCCTCATGAGCCGAACTGCCCCAGGAAGCGCACGTCGTTCTCGAACAGCAGGCGCAGGTCGGGGACGGCATGGCGCAGCATCGCGATCCGCTCGATCCCCATGCCGAAGGCAAAGCCCTGGACCCGCTCGGGGTCGTAGCCGTTGTCGGCGACGAAGCCCAGGACGTTGGGATCGACCATGCCCGAGCCCAGGATCTCGATCCACCCCGAGCCCTTGCACAGCGAGCAGCGCGAGCCGTCGCGCAGGACGCCGGTCCCCCGGCACTCAAAGCAGCTCACGTCGACCTCGACGCTCGGCTCGGTGAACGGGAAGTAGTGGGGGCGCAGGCGGATGTCGCGCTCGGCGCCGAACATCGCCCGGGCGAACTCCAGCAGGACCCCCTGCAGGTCGGCGAGCGTGATGTCCTCGTCGATGGCCAGCCCCTCGACCTGGTGGAACATCGGCGTGTGGGTGGCGTCCGAGTCGCGCCGGTAGGCCTTGCCGGGCACGATCACGTATATCGGAGGCGGCTGGGACTCCATCGAACGGACCTGCATCGGCGAGGTGTGCGTGCGCAGCAGGACATCGTCGGAGAAGTAGAAGGTGTCGGCCAGCATCCGCGCCGGGTGGTTGGGCGGGTGGTTCAGCGCGGTGAAGTTGTAGTAGTCGAACTCCACCTCTGGGCCCTCCGCCACAGAGAAGCCGAGTCCCAGGAACACGTCCTCGATCTCGCGCCGCGTCTGGGTGATCAGATGCAGGTGGCCGGGGTCGGCGGGCGGGTCGCCGGGCAGCGTCACGTCGATCGAGTCGGTGCGCAGCCGCTCGTCGAGCTCGGTGGCCTCAAGAGCGGCGGCCCGGCCGTCCAGGCAGGCCTCCAGCGTCTGCTTTACCTGATTGGCGCCCTTTCCCACCGGGCCCCGCTGCTCGGGCGGCAGGTCGCCGATCGAGCGCAGCATGCCGGTCAGCTCCGACTTGCGGCCCAGATAGCGGACCCGCAGCTCCTCGACCTCGGCGGCCGAGCCCGCGGCGGCGATGGCGTGCTGCGCCTCGTCGCGGATCTCGGCCAGGCGGGCGGGCGCGTCAGGCATCCGCGGCCATCCTATTTCTCAGCTCGTACAGGGCGATGGTGGCCGCCATGGCGGCGTTCAGCGACTCCGGGCCCTCTCCGCGCAGGGGAATCCGGGCGCGTACGTCGGCTCCTTCGGCGACCTCGCCCGGCAGCCCTTCCCGCTCGGCCCCGACCAGGACCACCACGGGACCCTCGACCACCGCCGCAGAGTCGCCCAGCGTGTCGGGCGCCCTCGCGTCGAGCGCGACCGTGGTGCCCTGGAGCTCACCCCACGAGGCCTTCGCCGGCGGGCGGGCGAACAGCGAGCCCATGCTGGCCCGCACCGCCTTGGGCCCGAACGGATCGGCGCTCCCCGGTCCACGCACCACCGGCCCGTCGCACAGGGCGTGGGCCGAGCGCAGGACCGAGCCCACGTTTCCCGGGTCCGCCACCCCGTGCAGGTAGACCGACAGCCGGCCCCCGGGGTTCGAGAGCCGCTGGCGGTAGACGCCGATCACCCGGCTGCCCGACCCCAGGGAGCTGACCCGGTCGAGCAGCTCGGGCTCTACGTCCTGGCCCGACCAGAGCAGCACCTCGGGCTCCCAGCCGCTCGCCGCGGCGGCCGCAACCAGGTCCTCGCCCTCGGCCGCGAACAGCCCCAGCTGATCGCGCTCGCGCTTGCGCTGCAGGCGGCGGATCAGCTTGAGCTGTGAGTTGTCGGATGCGGTGATCATTGATTCCTTGCGGACCGATTGGGCATCGTGCCCAATCGGTAGACGGCGGTGGTCGGTTCCTTGGCTTCGGGTTTTGGCTTCGGTCTTTGGGCTTTGGGCACAAAAAAGGCGCCTCGTTGGGCGCCCCGGGAGATGCTGCTGGCCGTTGCCGTTCTAGGCAGCGGCCGCCTCCCGGGCGGTGTCGGTGAAACGTCGGAAGGTGTCCTTGTCGTTCACGGCGATGTCGGCCAGCACCTTGCGATCCAGCTCGACCCCGGCCAGCTTGAGCCCGTGCATGAACGTGCCGTAGCTCATGCCCTCCTGGCGGGCCGCGGCGTTGATACGGGTGATCCACAGACGGCGGAAGTCGCGCTTGCGGTTGCGCCGGTCGCGGTAGGCGTAGGTGTCCGCCTTGAGCAGCGTCTCCTTGGCCCGCTTGTAGCTGGAGTGACGCTGGCCGCGGTAGCCCTTGGCCCGCTCGAGGGTGGCCCGGCGCTTCTTGCGCGCGTGAACTGAGCGCTTGACGCGGGCCATCAGCGCAGCAGGTCCTTCACGCGCGGCCGGTCGTGCTTGGCGATGATGACCGGCCGCCCCAGCCGGCGCTTGCGCCCCGGGCTCTTCTTCTCGAGGATGTGGCTGGTCATGGCGTGGCGGCCCCGGATCTTCCCGGAGGCGGTCTTCTTGAAGCGCTTCTTCGCGCCGGAGTGGCTCTTCATCTTCGGCATGGCGACGGCCTATTGAAGCAGACGGAGGGAGAGCCTCGGTGCGGTGCTCGTCCGTCAGCGATCGGACTGCGCTCCTCCCGCTGTGCGCGGGTCTAAGCCTGGGCGTCGGCCGCCGGAGCGGCCTGGGCTTGCGCCCCGGTATCTACCTGATCCCCGCCGTCGACCTCCTGGGGCTTCTTGGGCGCAGGCGAGAGCAGCATCGTCATGTTGCGGCCGTCCTGGATCGGGCGCTGGTCGATCACGCCGAGCTCGGACACGTCCTCGGCCAGGCGCATGAGCAGGGCGACCCCGCGCTCGGGATGGGTCTGCTCGCGACCGCGGAACATGATGGTGACCTTCACGCGGTCGTCCCCGTTGAGGAAGCGGATCACGTGGCCCTTCTTGGTCTCGTAGTCGTTGTCCGCGATCTTTGGGCGAAGCTTGATCTCGCGCACGTTGACCTGCTTCTGGTGCTTGCGCGCCTGCTTGGCCTTCTGCTCCTGCTCGTACTTGTACTTCGAGTAGTCGAGCACCCGACATACGGGGGGCTTCGCCTCGGCGGCGACCTCCACCAGGTCGAGGTCGCGTTCGCGGGCGTAGGCCAGCGCCTCGTCGATCGGCACCACCCCGATCTGGTTGCCGTCGTCGCCGACCAGACGCACCTCGCGCACGCGGATGCGGTCATTGATGCGGGTGTCGTCCCTGTCCGGCGGGCGCCGGTCGAACCTACGCGGGATCGGCACTAGTGAGGGCGGGCGGGGCTAGACGGCAAGAAGAGAAGGCGAGTCGGGTGAGAGCACGGAAGCGTCAGGAGCCGCGGCGCGTGGTGTAGGTGCTCTTCATTCGCAGGCGAGTATAGCGCGGTGGCGCGACTCTCCGGGCGGCGCCGATCAGGCCCGCGATCGGACCTCCCCCGTGGCCTGCTCGGCGAACGCCGCCACGGGCGATGCGCCCCGGTCGCCCTCCCCGTGGCGCCTAACCGACACCTCGCCGTTCTCGGCTTCGCGGTCCCCCACCACCAGCAGGTAGGGGACCTTGAGCAGCTCGCCCTCGCGGATCTTGCGACCGACCGACTCGGCGCGGGCGTCGACCTCTATCCGCAGGCCGGCATCGCCCAACTGCACCGCGACCCGCTGGGCGTGCTCGTTGTGGCGGTCGGCGATCGGCAGCACCAGCGCCTGGACCGGGGCCAGCCAGAGCGGGAGCTCGCCCGCGTAGTGCTCGATCAGGATGCCGATGAAGCGCTCGAAGCTGCCCATCAGGGCCCGGTGGATCATCACGGGGCGGTGCTCGTCGTTGTCGGCGCCCGTGTAGCCCAGCTCGAAGCGCTCGGGCATCGAGTAGTCGAGCTGGACGGTGCCCAGCTGCCAGGAGCGGCCGATGGAGTCGGTCATGTGCAGGTCGATCTTGGGGCCGTAGAAGGCGCCGTCGCCCTCGTTGAGCTCGAACTCGAGCCCCTCCTCGCGCAGGGCGGCGCCCAGAGCACCCTCCGCGCGGTCCCACATCTCGTCGCTTCCCACCCGCTTGTCCGGGCGGGTGGACAGCTCCAGGCGAGGCTCGAAGCCGAACACGTCGTAGATATGGAAGCCGAAGGCCAGGCAGGCCTTGACCTCCTCCTTGACCTGGTCCTCGGTGCAGAAGATGTGGGCGTCGTCCTGGGTGATGTGGCGCACGCGCAGGAGGCCGTGCAGCGTGCCGCTGGGCTCGTGGCGATGCACCAGGCCGGCCTCGGAGTAGCGGA